>JAUXKG010000300.1 GCA_030624355.1 Acidobacteriota bacterium | reverse complement strand
GGCCTGCTCAGCGGGTTGCCCATTTTGCTTATCCTGTCTCCGGCCCTGGGGGGATTTCAATTTGAGCAACTGGTTGGCCAGGCAACACTTTACTTTGTGTTGGGTGGCCTGTTCGTTCCCTTCATGGGACGGACCTTTCTCTATCTGAGTATCGATCGACTGGGATCGGCCCGGGCGGTCGCCTTTAAGAACTCGGCCCCCCTGTTTACCGCCGTACTGGCCCTTCTTTTCCTTCACGAGTCGGTCGCAGTGGAGCGCTGGATGGCGATCGGGCTGGTGACAGCGGGACTCGCGCTGGTGGGCCGGATGGCCAGACGGCAGACGAAGGCCTTCACGCTGGCGGGATTCGCAATTGCCCTTCTGACAGCCCTCTCTTATGGGATACGTCCCTTTTTTGTGAAACTGGGGCTGAGTCTTTCACCGCTGCCACTGGCCGGCACCCTGATAGGTTATCTGACTGCCATCGGCCTCTATCTCGGGTATTTTGTCCTTTCCGCTCAGCGGACTTCCATGCGCGCCAATCGCAGAAGCGTGACTATCTTCGCCGTCTCCGGTGTTTTGCAGGCTGTCGGTATGCTGGTTCTCTTTTATGCGCTTGATGGGGATGATGTGAGTGTCGTCTATCCCATTAGTGCCAGCGCTCCACTACTGACCTTCGTGCTCTCCTACACCCTCCTCAAGAACGTCGAACGTTTGACTATCTGGGATCTGGTGGGTGCGCTCTCCATCGTGACCGGGGTGCTTTTCTTGCTGACGTGACTCCTTCCGCTATTATCTTCAGACTCGGCTGAGTCTGTATACGGCCCCTAAGGAGGCATTGATTGACAGTTTTTTGTGTGAAGGAATATGCTACTGACCCACAAGGCGCTGGACCTTTTTTTCAGTAGCCACGCCATTTGATGGAGTGATTTTCTATGAAAAACGATCCTTTGGTTACCCAACTGGAAAACCCTTTTCGACGGCTTTCCCTCATCCTGCTGGCCGTTCTGATGGTGACTGTGTGCGGTGGCCCGCTGGTTGCCGAGACCTTTCGCCTGGAGACCGCCACCATTGCGGATATGAATGCCGCCTTTGAGGCGGGGGCCCTGACCTCCGAAAGACTGGTGCAGCTCTATCTGAATCGAATCGAGGCCTATGATCAGCAGGGGGCCGAACTGAACAGCATCATCACCTTGAATCCCAAGGCTCTGGAACGGGCTCGAGAACTGGACGCCGAGCGACGTCGATCGGGACCTCGCAGTATCCTGCACGGTATTCCGATAGCGGTGAAGGATCTGTTTGACACCCATGACCTTCCCACCTCAGGCGGATTCCTGCCGATGGCCAAGTCGCAGCCCTGGCGCGACGCCTTCGTGGTGGACAAGCTGCGCAAGGCGGGAGCCATTATTCTGGCCAAGCTCAACCAGAATGATTGGTTTGCCGTGGCCAACTGGGGCGCCAGCACGGTGGCCGGACAGGTGCAGAATCCTTACAAGCTGGGCTACGTGCCGGGCGGATCGAGCAGCGGTACCGGAGTGGCCATGGGAGCCTACTTCGCTGCCGCCGGTCTGGGCAGTGAAACCGGTGTTTCCATTCGCAACCCTACTTCGGAAAACAATCTCTTCGGTCTGGCTCCCAGCCAGGGTTTGATCTCCCGAGCCGGTGTGTTGTCGATCTCGATCACCCAGGACCGGGCCGGTCCCATGGCCCGCTCCGTTTACGATGTCGCGGCGCTGCTTTCCGTGGTTGCCGGCTTTGATCCCGAGGATCTTTATACCCAGGAGAGCATCGGCAAGATACCGGAAGAAGGCTATACAGCCTTCGTGGATGCTGATGGCCTGAAAGGAGCCCGCATTGGCGTTTTGCGTGACCTGTTCTCATCCAGTCCCGAAGAGACTGAAGGGGTGGCTTTGATCGAAGCTGCCGTGGCCGGCATCAAGGCGCAGAGAGCCACCGTCATCGATCCCATCAGCACAGGACTGGATCTTTTTGCCCTCATCAATTCAGTGGGGGTCAAGAACTTCGAAAAGAAGATGACCAGTAATCTCTATTTCGATCGAGTCGGTCCCGGTTCTGTTTTTCGAACCATGGGAGAGTTAGTGGAAAAACATCCCGACATGATTCCTCCCGTGCTGGTAGAGCGGAACAAGGTTGGAGAGTTGGACCACAATCGCGAGTACGCTACCCAGCTCAAGAGTCGAAGAATGATCAAGGAGATGATGATAGACCTTATGGACAAATACGAGTTGGACGCATTGGTCTATCCCTTCAAGACTCTGCCGGCTAAGAAGATCGGTGAGGGCTGGAGTTGGAAGACAGCCTACAATCCCTTGAGTTCAGCGACCGGACTGCCGGCTATGGTGGCGCCCGCCGGTTTTACCCGGGAGGGCCTGCCGATTGCGGTGGAATTTCTGGGTCGTCCCTTTTCAGAGCCGACCCTGATCCGTCTGGCCAGCGGTTATGAGGCCGTCACCGGTCACCGTAAGACGCCTCCTGCCACTCCGCCACTGCCCGGAGAGGTTCTTAACTATTGATCAAGAAGCAGACTGTCCCTTTTTAAAGACTCATTCAATGGCGCTTTTGACGATGATCAGCGTGTAAATGGAGTCGCCCAAAGGTGAGTCATCGTCATTGGCTGCGTTGGCCGCCAGGTGAAAGGCGACGGGTTGGCTGGCTGGGGGAGCCTCCCAGATCAGGCTCCAGCTGACGGTGTGGGCCGCAGAGGGTCGGGTGGCCTTCCTGGTGTGAATGGCGTACTCCAGGTGGGAGTTGCTCTCTTTGAGAATCTCCACAGATTCATTCAATGGGCGAAGGAGCCCTGCCTGTTCACCCGTTCGGCTGTCGCGGGCGGAAAGCTGAAAGCCTCCCCGGCGCAGGTCGGGGTGCTGTACAGTCACCTTCAGAGAGTACTCGTGGGCGGGTGCGTAGCTTTTGGGCAGACCCTCCAGGGTCAGAGAACCGGCTGGATCATTGAGGGTGCCCCAGTGACACTCCTGGCAGGTCTGCTCGCCGAAGCCTCCGGTCCGGGCCGGGGGCGGCTGGTCGAGATAGACTGCCAGGAGCAAGGGTGCTCCAGTCAGAATGAAGATCGCTGCACCCAGGAATGGGACTGGAGAAAGCCGAGCAGATCTCACCGAACCTGGGCCCGGCCAATGGTGCCCATATCGGTGCCAAACCAGACTTCCTGATCGGGGAGGTAGTACATCATGTTGCGGATCGTTCCGCCTCCGCTGTCGATCTCGGTGATGCTGAAGAACTCCCGCGTCTTGGAGTCAAACCCCACGAAGCGATTGGGTTCCAGACTGGTTTCCACAAACCAGATCCGGTCCTTTTTGTCCACCGCCATGCCATACGGTTTCGACCCGGCACCGCCCGGTGTGGTCCACTCTTCTGCCTGACCGGTTTCCGGATCCAGATGACCCAGCGAACCTCGTGCATAGTCCACATACCAAATCTGGTCATCGGATGTGACCGCGATCCGGCGGGGCCGGCTGTCCGGGTTGGGAAGAGTGAATTCCCGGATCTTCATGGTTTGTCCATCGGCGGTGGCGATCTTGTTGGTGCCCAGCAGAGCGACCCAGGGCCGGCCCTGAGAGTCGGTTACCAGCCCATAGGGACGGGCTTGGGGAGTGGGGACCGGGATCAGATGGATCTCTCCCGAGGCTGTGAGTATCTTTCCAATGAAGTTTCCGTGCTGGACCGAAAACCAGATGTCTCCCTCCCCATCAAAGGCCATGGTGTGAGGGTCTTTGGCAGCCGGATCGGGCATCGAGTACTTCTTGATGGTTCCGGTTTTCGGATCCAATTTCCCGATGTACCCCTTTTTGTTGCCTGCGAACCAGACCTGGTCTTTTTTGTCGACGAGCAGGGTGTGCGGGCCCACGCCCGGCTCCAGGTCGAATCGGGTAAACTCCCCGCTGCTGGCGTCCAGCCGGGCCAGGTAATCTCCTCGCTGGCCCACGAACCAGACCTGGCCTTCGGTTCGAACATAGGGATCGCGGGGACGGGTCTTCTCCCAGGGAACCGTCCATTCCCGGATGTCCACCTTGTCAGCTGCCAGGGCAGCCCTCTCCCACATTCCACTGAACAGACCACTTAACAGAGCTAACGCAATGGTGAGTACAATTTTCATGGCGAACCTCCCTATTACTCGGACAGACTCCTAAAGGCTTCCTGGCGCGCCGGGAGCGGTCAGCTCCAAAGCCCGTCCTGGTAGCCGGGATCCATC
>JAUXKG010000307.1 GCA_030624355.1 Acidobacteriota bacterium | reverse complement strand
TCCTTTCTTGTATGGATAGGTTCATAACGAATCATCAAGTCAACCAAACTGGACTAAATATCCAACTTATTGGATGCGGCGTCAATTATTTTGGACCTCTGATAAACCTCGCCAAAGGCATGCCTGTGAGGTGCGAAATCCTGTATACGCAGCGGCTCGCAGTTGAAAAGGGGCCGCTGTAATAGGGCTTCATGGCGCAATGGTTGCAACCGAATTGCGGACTGAGTGAAATTGAGGCCATTGCCCCGTTTGCTGGCAGTGACGTGGGGCGGACCGATCCCAAGCAGTCCGCTCCGACCTCGGTTCATATGATGCTTCTTGGGGCAATCGTAACTCCTACCCAGAGGAACGTGCCCAATCAAAGCTTTGTCGGTGATACCGTACCGCTGGCGGCGCACCGCCACAGTGATACGCATAAATCACGCATGCATGATCATAGTGCGAGTAAGAGCAGTGCCGGCAACCTGAACAGTTGCCAGGCGGGTCTTCGCTGATTTACCAAGGGTTACGTAATCGAAGAAAGCCGCCAGCTAGATGACGCAAATTTCTGGTGCTCTTCAACCCTGTGCAAGACAGGTATTTCGGGCAGTGAACGTAGCTCCATGGAGGGCAAACGGAAACAAGGTATGGAGATGCGTACACAAAGCACAGGGCTAGTGACCTTTCCCGTTTGCGCAACAGTCTTACAGCGTTGTGGTCGCAGCAACTTGTTGTTGTCGAAATGACCTAGTTAGATCACGCATTGCCCCACCATCGTAACAATCAGCGTATACTTGCTGCTCATGGGACGCACAGCAAGAATGGCGACCATCGTTCTACTTCTCTGCTTCGCTATGGCTTGCGGGTCAATCGATTCGAAGCCCTCTGTGACTGACCCAGACACCCTGCCACTTGAATCCCGAGTCCGGGCACGAATCGCCGGACTTGATGCCAAGGCCTCCCTGTACGCCAAGCATCTGCCATCCGGGCGCCAGATTGCCATCCAGGCAGATGAGCCAATGAACTCTGTCAGTGTCATCAAAATAGCGATCATGGTTTTGGCCTATCGTGATGCTGAGAATGGACAATTGAATCTGAAGGAGCGTTATCTTCTTCGTCCTCAGGACAAACGGCGGGGAAGCGGCGTCCTGCAGGCATTCGCACCAGGACTTCAGCCGACCTACCGGGATCTGGTCACACAGATGATCATGACCAGTGACAACACCGCTACCGATATTGTCATCAAGAAAGTGGGACTCGAGCGAGTGAATGACATGCTGGAGACACTGGGCTATGAGGAGACGCGATTGCAGGGCACATTGGCGGATCGATATCGCAGGCGATGGGAGGTTATGTATCCTTCTTATTTCTCTCTTACCGATCTGGAGGTGTTTGAGCGCGGCTTCCCCTCGGATCCGGGTGCAGAAGAGCGAAAATTTGCCTTAAATGCGGACCCCGCCGAATGGTTGGGCCGAATGACTGCCAGGGAAACTTCTCGGCTGCTGGAAGAAATCCATAACGGTGAACTCTCCTCTCCGTCTTCCCGTGATGAGATGATCGACATCCTCAAAAAGCAAGAAAGCATTTCCCGGCTGCCTCAGCGAATTCGCCTGCAAGGTGCCGTCGTTGCCCATAAAACAGGAGATTCGCCTCCCACCACGGCTAACGATGTCGGGATTCTCTACTACCCGGGAGGACCCACAGTGATTTCGGTCTTTACCAACGAAAACAGGGGGGACTTTGTCGACTTGGAGGCGACCATCGGCCTGATTGCCGAAGACTTGATCACGGAGTGGCGTTGACCTCGGAAGATCTCCTCCTTCTGTCCGCTCACACGACTATCATGCCGGTGCGGTCCAGAGAACACAGAACCGCTACCGCTCAGCTACTCAAGACTGACACATCGAGATTGCTCCGGAAGAGACTCCCTAACAAGGCCTGCTGAGCGAAACGCAGACAGAGCGGATGGATGAGGCACCGCAGTAGAGGGAGTGTGAGAAATGCGGGTTAATGGTAGAGTCCACTGAGTGGGGAAATCGTGGGCTAGAACCGCATCGCTCCTGCTGGTGCTCTTTGCCTTGGCTTTGACCGCCAGGTGCCTCAACTACAGCCAAATCTTCTCTCCTCAAGGCGTCCTCTACTTTGGCGTGGATCCCTACTATCATGTGCGACGTTCCATCCTGACAGCCCTTGACTATCCACAGGTTCCTCGCTTCGATTCCTATTCCGGCTTCCCTCGCGGCATGGAGAGCCACTTCGCCCCGCTCTGGGACATCACCGTGGCCAGCCTGGCTCTGCTGCATGATTCGGTCGCTGCCGACCCGGTACCGGAAGGCTCCACCGCCCCGCAGTTGGGCGGCAATTCTTCTTTGGAGAATGCCGTCCGTTTCTGGAGTGCGATCCTGCCCCCAGTATTGGGAGCCTTCACGGTCATCCTGACTTACTTTGTGGCCCGCCTGCTGGTCTCTCCACTGTTGGCCTTCATGGGAGCACTCCTGCTGGCCGTCACTCCAGCTCATCTCGACTACACTCTGCTGGGCCGTCCCGACCATCACGTCCTGGAATCTCTATTGACGACCCTGTCCGTCTTTCTCTACATGTATCTTCTGGCAACAAAGGGAACCAAGAGGAACTTGCCCTGCTGCCTCCTGCTGGGCCTGAGCCTGGCTGCCGCGATTCTTTCCAGTGTCCAGTGCATCCTGTTTGCAGCACTCATCGCCTTATACAGCTATATTTACGCCATCCGGATGCCCTCGGAGGGAGAAGGCCATGCGGCAAGCATGCTCAAGACCTTTGCTTCCATGCTGATATTTCTGATAGCGGGTACCGCCTTGACACTACCCGGGAATCTTCTGGAGTTTCACTACGACCGTCCCTCGCTCTATCAGATAGCGGCCTTGATCCTGCTCTGTGTGCCGCTGGCTGCCTTTCAGATTTGGAGGAGTAGGGATCAAATCAGCCGTTTGACAGGAATGACCGTGCTGACGGCAATCGCTGTTGGCTGGACCGCCATGCTGGGAATCCTCCTGGTTCCCACACTGCGTGGCTTGAACTTTATAGGACGGACAGCTGAATGGATAGGTGATGTGCAGGATGCCTACCCACTGCTGCTGGTGGGCGGTGAATTGAATCTTATCTGGCCCATCGGACAGCTGGGACTCGTCTGGCTAGGCCTTCCCTTGTGGATTGCACTGGGCCTGCCTGCCGCCAAGGAGCAAAAGGAGCCATGGACCTTTCTGATTTTTTGGACGGTGGCAACCTTTACCCTCTCCCTTTACCAGGTCCGTTTTTTGTATTTCTTCGCAACAGCAATTCCCTGCCTCTTTGTGGCGGCACTCTCTCGCTTCAACAGGAGTGTCCCCAACCTCCGGTCTGCCCCGGCTGGTCGAACCCGTCTCTTGTCTTTGGGTGTGTTCATCGTATTCCCTATCGCCCTCCAGTCGCCCGCTATCTGGGCCTTGACGGCGAGAATTGATCTTCACTCTATTGATGCAGATGTGGTTGATGCCTGCCTGTGGTTGAAGGAAAGGACGCCAGCCACCAGCCATCTGTACCAGCCCAATCTGAAGCCGGAATATGGTGTCCTCTCCCACTGGGATCTTGGAAATCAGATCATCTTGTTAGGTGAACGTCCTGCTGTGGCAACAGCCTCCCACCAGGCCAATATGGAAGGGATCGAGGAATCGATACGTTTCTTTCTGAGCCAGAAAGAGCAGTACGCGACAAGAATTCTGGAGCGCAATGGTGCTCGCTACGTGCTGACTGAATCCAGGGTGGGAGACTTCAATAACCAAGCTCCCATAATCGGGAAACAGGGATCTTACAGCATCACGGAAACGGTCGATGGCCAACGTATCTTCCGACTCACTGACCTGTTTCAAAAAAGCATGTACGCCCAGTTACATCTTCATGACGGGACTGGAACAGAAGAGAACGCCCCGCTGGAGCGATTTCGGCTGGTTTATGAATCACCCCGTCGAGAAGCCGGCTTTATGGGAATACACCATGTCAAGATATTCGAACTGGTTCCTGCCGCACTCCTGCGAGGCTGCGGACAAGCGGGGGAGCAGATCGAACTGGTGGTTCAGCTCGCCACCCAACAGGGTCGGGAATTTCAATACCGAAGAAAGATTCGAGCTCCGGACAACGGCTGCTTCAGCAGTTCCATTCCCTACTCGAACGAT
>JAUXKG010000249.1 GCA_030624355.1 Acidobacteriota bacterium | reverse complement strand
TCAGGTTGTTCGACGCTGCAGTCTTGCGGCCGGTTCCATAGGCTCTGTCAGGATCGTTGTCTGTGACAATGATTCAACGGATCGCACCGCGTTGGTGGCCCGCCAGGCGGGGGCGGAAGTGGTTCATGCTCAACCCCGAGGCTACGGGACTGCCTGCCTGGCGGCCATCGCTCATCTGGGAAGCTGGCCCGATGTCTTGGTTTTCCTGGATGCCGATGGGTCGAGTCGGCCGGAAGAGATGAAGCGCTTGTTGGAACCCATCCTGGCCGGCCGGGCTGATCTGACGATCGGTGTTCGCCCGCCCAATGCCGCCATGACACCCCCTCAGCGCTGGGGGAACTGGCTGGCCACACGGCTGGTGGCCTGGCACTGGGGACATGTTTTTGCGGATCTAGGGCCCTTCCGGGTCATCCGACGCACCAGTTACGAGCTTCTGGGAATGAGGGACCGCACCTGGGGTTGGACCATAGAGATGCAGATCCTGGCCCTGAGGCACGATTTGCGAGTGGAAGAGGCGGCGGTGTCATGGAACCGGCGCCTGGCCGGAGTTTCCAAGATCAGTGGAACTGTCTTGGGCGTGATTCGAGCCGGAGCAAGAATCTTGTGGACGATTGCCCGCTATGCGGTGATCTCGAAGAGTGCCCCGGCCACCGGCAAAGGCGGGATGGGAAGCCAACCGGTGGATGATCAGCAGACTACGATCGCGGAGATCTGACTCCTCCAGTTATAGGTTCTGGTAGTCCGGATCATGCATAGTCCGGGCTAGAACGTTTGACTAGATCGGAGAAGATGGAGTGAACCTGCTCTCGCAGTTCCGACAGCCGACCAGAGTTGTCGATAACATACCGGGCGTGTTTGATCTTCTCCTCAAGGGGCATTTGTGAACCAATCCGCCGAAGCGCCTCCTCCTTGGAGAATCCATCTCGCGATATGAGACGCCCAAGCTGAATTTCGGGCCGGCAGTGCACCACGATGACAGAGTCATACCTTCGATAAGACCCAGTCTCGATCATTAATGCGGCGTCCACCATGATGACAGGTGACCTGGGATGTTTCTCCGCCTTGAACACCGAGATTAGACGGTTCTCTTCCTGGAAAATGAAAGGGTGTACGATCCGGTTCAGGTTTTCCCTGGACTCTTGGTCGGAAAAGACCAGTTTTCCTAACTTGGTTCGATCAATGCTTTGATCGGCTGCCAGAATATCGGATCCAAAGGTGGAGAGGATCCGGTCATAGGCCGGTTGTCCGGGAAGAATCACCTGATGGGCAATCTCGTCGGCGTCAACCGTATAGACCCCCAATTCATTGAACTCTTTGAGGGTTTGACTCTTCCCGCAGGCAATTCCACCAGTCAACCCAACCGTCAACATGAGGAAATAGTAGCATGAACTCGAGCGACCCGAACCCGTGAGTCGCTGGCTCCTGTTCTCCGAGTTTCAGAGGATGATAAGATAGGCGGTCTCTGTGCATGAGAGGCTTTTATTTAACCGCATACAGTCTGTTCCCTGAGTTTCTGAAGCGGCGTATCAATCCTTTGGAGTACTCGATCCAGGATTTTGTCCGCTCAGCACGACCGGAGGGTTCCCCTCAGGCCGTGATTCTGGACGCCGGGGCAGGGGAGGCTCCATTTGAGCAGCACTTTTCAGATCAATTCTATGTAGCTTTGGATTCGGGTGTCGGTGATTCAAGTTGGGACTACTCGAAGATTCATATCTGTGGGGATCTGGCGATGATCCCGCTGGTTAGCGGCAGTGTGGATGTCGTGTTGAACACTCAGGTTCTGGAGCACGTTTCTGATCCAAAGGCGGTACTGAAAGAGATTTATCGAGTGCTGAAGGCAGGAGGACGTCTGCATCTCACTGCTCCCCAGGGATGGCCTGAACATCAACAGCCCAACGATTTCTTTCGCTTCACCCAGTACTCTCTGCGCTCCATTCTGCAGTCAGCAGGATTTCAGCAAATCGCGATTGAGCCGTTGGGGGGGTATTTCCACTATCTGGGTCATCGATTGACCTTCATTCCCAAGATCCTGTTTCAGGATCGCAAGGGTATGTCTCGCGCCATTCTCTTTCCACTGGAAATCGTCTCACTTTTTGTGTGCTGCTTTGTCGGACCGGTGCTCTGTTATCACCTGGACTGGCTGGATCGGAAGAAAGAATTCACGCTGTGCTACAAATGCCTGGCCGTCAAGTGAGGGAAGGAAAGAAGTTTCCTCACTTGCAACCATACGGGTTCAGGCGCTATCCTAGGAGAGTAGTTCGGGGGCGACTGGCTTCGACGGAAGTAGTTGAGGTGGCGGATGCATGTCGAGGTGCCACAACCTCGTAAATCAGTGGCAAAACCAAATAACTGCCAACGAACAGTTACCACTCGCTGCGTAATTTAGACGCAGCCGTCTCACTTATTCGGCCCGCAGGATGGGCTGAGGCGTCGATTTCGCGGGATATTCAACGAACCCGTTTCCTTCGGGGGCCGTTGAGAAACACACCGAGGGACGTTTGACCGGTTTGATTTGCCGGTTCCCATCGCCTGTCGAACGTTAAATGCAAACCGGATAAGCATGTAGACGCTGCTGCCGAAGGCTTTCGGACGTGGGTTCGATTCCCACCGCCTCCACCAACTGTCCTCCCCCTGCTGAGTGACGACGATCACACCCAGAGGGGGCCTGTCTGTGCCAACATGGTGGGGCAAGAAGGGACGCTCGGGTGATATTGATATTGTCTTGCACTTTCGGGTCCAACTGCCTATAATGGCGCGGGTTATGCGGGTGTACTGTCTTTCTGGGGATTTCTGAATGCGAAGCCGAGGGGATTTCACCGTTATTGTTTCCCGTGAGGCTGACTCCTCCGCCTCTCGATATAGAGTCTCCCAGAGGTTTTTTCTCGCCATCGGGATAGCCATAGCGGTCCTTTTTTCTTCCTTCACCTTATCCACGCTTCACTACTACCACATGTGGAAGGGGACCTCCGATTACGCTCTTGTAAAGGGCGAAGTGGCTCAGCTTCGCAAAGAGAACGAAAGCTTCCGATTGGCTGCCAGGCAGCTGAGTGAGAAGGTTTCTTCGCTGGAGGTCAGTTCCAAGAAACTGGAGATTACTTCCGGTTTGGACGGAGAAGGTCTGGGCGGTGTAGGTGGTCCCTCTCCGTTCGTACCCTCCGAGCTCGACAGCCGGAGCCTGAAGAAGCATTTCAAATCTCTGGAACGAAGAAGTATCAGTCTGACAGCCAATCTGAGACAGCTTCAGGAGCTGTACAACACTCGCACCATTCTTTTGGCGTCCACACCGGCCATCATGCCGGTGCAGGGATATCCCTCAGGGAATTTTGGTTACCGAAAGGATCCTTTCAGCGGAGAACGGGAGTTTCATCCGGGCATTGACATCTCCGCCCCCCGTGGGAACAAGGTCACGGCCACTGCCGACGGTCTGGTCACCTTTGCCGGGCGCAAGGTGGGATACGGCAAGCTGGTCAAAATCGAGCACAAGTTCGGCATCTCCACCCGCTATGGTCACCTGGGAAGCGTTTCGGTCAAGTCGGGGCAGAGGATCAGGAAGGGTGACATCATCGGCTACGTGGGCTCGACGGGACGCGCCACCGGTCCCCATCTTCATTACGAGGTGCGTCTGAACCGGCAGCCTCTCAACCCTCTTCGCTTCTTCCGCGACTCGGGCTCCTGATTCCAGGCTTCAGCCTGCCAATCTCTGATTCTCGAAACTCGCATTTTGTTAGCTGCAAGCACGCCTGTCCTATAGAAAGACTAGCTGCTAATGTCCGGCACCGTGGACCTTTTGTTAAAGAATAAGCCGCTCAAGATGGATACCAAGAATGGGACAGTGATAGGTATCAACAGATATCCTTGGTTTTTAAGAAAGGGAGTGAATTTGAGCAGACCTATTCCAAAAACGAACAGGATGGTTAGAGTCACAGAAATCGCACCTCGCATGACGAGGAAACGTATGCCGAGCCCTGCTCTTCTATCGCAGTAGACGAGACCCACAATTAGTCCTGTGGGAGCTCCGAAAAGCACGACATATATCGGAAACTCGTGGCCACCTTCGGTTACCGTTGCGACCAACGGTACCGAGATCAACATTGCAAGCAGCATCCCACTGTACGCGAACAGCATTCTAATGAGCAGATAGCGCCCTGACTTTTTCATGAATCTTTACAACCCTCCAGTTTTCTATTCAGCTTTGGCGTTAAACGCGCATATTCCTCCTACTCCCTGCAAAAAACGTTTGACATAATCCTGTGTGCCTTTCAATGCACTAGCATATTCGGCGATGTGGTCCTTAACGCTGTCGGCGTTTTGACCAAAGGGATTATGTGCCATCCATCCCGCATTTTGCATCTGATGTGACCATTTGTCCTGGACGGGATGAAGGCCCTTTCCTAGTGCCTCCAGCGCTCCTTGACGATCGCCCGCCAGGGATTTTTCAACTGCCTCATTCAAATTCTTCTCAATAAACATCTCAGCAACAGCGCCTGTGCCGGGCATATAGTGTTCGGGGTTGTTGAACCAGTTTGTGACGTTATCAACAGAGCGATTAGCCTTGTTGGCAATGTCAATATCAAAGGTACTGAAGCCCGCTCTTTTCATTGCAGCCGTCGTTAGAGTCCGATGTCCTGCTGTCCTCCACAGGCCCCAAGGATCAACCCAGTTTGTGGGTGAGTTCTGCGTCATGACATAAAAGTTTATTCCACCTAAGAATGCAATTGGATCTTCGGTCGTGAATCTTCCGCTGTCAGGATGGTAGTATCTAGCGCGGTAGTGGTACAGACCCGTCTCTTCATCAAGCTC
>JAUXKG010000182.1 GCA_030624355.1 Acidobacteriota bacterium | reverse complement strand
GGCCAGAATCCACTCGGTCACGTTGCCCAGATCGACCACCGTGGTAACCCCATGGGCCAAATACAGCTCCCCGCTCCAGTCCTTGTAATGAACGTGACCGTTGATCAGGCCGGGAAGGATGAACTTCCCTCTGGCATCAATGATCCTGGCACCGGAAGGGTAGACGACCTGTCCCTTTCTTCCTACATCGCTTATTCTGCTCCCTTCTATCAGGATAACGGCATCGGACAGAGGGGGTACCCCGGTACCATCGATCAGAGTTCCCCCTTCAATCACCAGTGGTAAGGACTGAGCCTGCCCGTATACAAGAGAGCCCAGCAGAACAGCCAGTAAGATGGCAGGGCGCAAAAGTGGAAATGACAAATGATCCACCGCAGCTGAAAAGCTAGGCTCTGACATTCGTCATTCTCTTTCCAGCTCCCTCAAGGCCTTCAAGATAGCCTCGTTGGAGGCACGAATCCGGTGGTCTTTCTCCACAAATTTCCATCGCACAGCACCGGTTTCGTCAATTACAAAAACAGCGGGGTAGGGCAGATTTTCCGTCTCTGGATTGCGCAATCCGTATCGGTCTATGACCTGGTGGTCAGGATCGGACAGCAGGGGAAAGGCGGGCACCTGCTCCGTCTGCTGCTGAATGATGTCCAGCATCTTTATGGAGTCGGCAGCAGAGTCGGGGCTGACAGTCAGGATCTGGACCGAGGACTTCCCTTCCTCCTCCAGTAGATTCACCAGCTTTCCAAGCTGGGCACCACAAAAGGGTCACCAGTGGCCGCGATAGAAGACCAGAACGACCTTCTCTTGGCCCCGATACTGAGACAGTTGGTAGAGCGTTCCTCGATGATCTGTGAGTCGAAAGTCGGGCGCCGTATCACCGACCTGGATCCGATCCAGATCGGCAGCAGGCAGCCCCTTCCCATCGACGGGTCCCAATTCATGAGCTTGAGGCGGAACCAGCAAGCCCAGCAGCAAACAAAGATGGAGCACCATAAACCCTCCCGCATCAACCCAGAGAAAGGCGAGTCATCACCCTCTGGCCGTCAATCATGGGGCCAACTGCACCGGAGATCGTATCAGACTCTCGACGTCACGACCAGGTGGACTCCCTGCTCCGATTTCTGCACCCCCAACCTGGAACTGAAACAGAGTCCGCCAGCCTCCTGCCACGCTTGTTGACTCGGCTTGTCGGCCCTCAGTATACTCCCGTCTGTACCCCCTTTACTGCAAACAAAGACAGGAGACAAGCCGTGAAACTCTTTATCTTTCGGGTGTTTCTGCTCCTCCTCTGGCCCTGCACCATCGTACTGGCCCAAGGCCCCTCCGGCAAAATCGCCTTTGTCCATGCCAATGTCATTGATGGCCACCAAGAAGATCCGATTGAAGATGCCATGGTGGTGGTCTCCGGCGGAATGATCGAGCGTATTGAAGCCGGTTCAGCCAATCCACCGGAGGATTCGCTGGTCATCGATGTTCAGGGTCGCTATCTGTTGCCGGGGCTGATTGATTCCCATGCCCATCTGGGCAGCCTGGCTGACGCCCGCCGGGCGCTGGAGTCGGGCATCACCACAGTACGCAGCGCCAGCGTCAACTCTTTTAAGGACACTGTCTTGCGGGAAATGGTGCGGCAAGGCGCTCTGGCCGGACCTGACATTCTAGCTTCCAGTATCTTCATTCAACCTGATTTAGGGGAAGCCATTCTCTCTGACACCCGGCTGATCGAACTTCACGAGGGTGTCCACTCTCCGGCAGAGCTGCGTCGCCTGGTCCAGATTATCCTGGACCACGGTGTCGATTGGATCAAGACACGGGCTAACGAGCGGGCCGGAATCCTGGAGCAGAACCCTCGCCGGCTGGTCTATACCAGGGAACAACTGAAGATCGTTGTGGAGGAGGCCGCTAAGAAGGGAATCCCCGTCATGTGCCACGCCCACAGCGAGGAGGGAGTCCGGGCAGCCGTCGAAGCGGGGGTCCGGAGCATCGAGCATGGCACCTTCGTGTCGGAGCAGACGCTGGCCCTCATGAAGAAGAAGGGCACCTTCATGGTCCCCACCTACTCGGAGATGTTTGATCTGACACAGCCTTCAGGCGAGTACAACCATCCTGTTCTGCAGATCCGGGGACTGCACATGGTCCCCCGGGTGGCCCGCAACATCCAGCGAGCTCACAGGATGGGAGTCCGCGTGGTAGCCGGAGGAGATACCGGCTATGAGTCCAGCGAGGTGGCCCGCATCGGAATGGAGTTGACCGAGTTCGTCAGGTTGGGATTTTCTCCGCTTGAAGCCCTTCAGGCAGCTACCACCCTTTCAGCGGAGGTCCTGGGTCTGGAGAACAAAACGGGAGCGATTCGAGTCGGCCTGGAGGCGGACCTGATCGTGGTGGGAGAAAACCCGCTGGAGAACATGTGGGCTCTTCACGATGTGCTTTTGGTGATGAGTAACGGCCAAATCGCTGTAAACAATCTTCGGCCCTGATTTTCTACTGCAGTACCACTTCGTGACAAGAACCTACGGACTGGGTCTGGGGTTGCGCTGTGGTGGGACCGAGTTGTGCCAGCTCAAGATCTGCCACTGGCCATCCAGCTTGACGAAGGTAGCCGTCAGGCGCAAGTCACGAGTCCGGCGGAGGCCATCCTTCGACTCGGTGATGGTTTGAACACTGCCCCAGACAACACCCGTGTCTCCCACCACTCGCGATTCGACATCGACCGGGGTGAACTGGATGCTCTCGGTGGAAGCAAAGAACTCGTCAAAAATCAGTGTCCATATCTCTTCCCCGGCATTGGCACGATCGACCGGAAAGACGTAATCGTGGACGATCAGGACCGCCTCAGGATGCCATCCCTGCAGAAACCCCTGCAGGTCTTTGGCGTTCAACCTCTCCAGGGTCCGCTCAAAGGCATCCCGGAGCGTTTCCACATCGCTGGCCTGCACTGCCGTCGCCGGGAGCCACAGGAAAAAGAAAAGACAAAGAATCCGTTTAGAGTGCATTACTTGTCCGGTGGTACTTCGATCCATCAATCATATATCACATATCTATACAGAAGGGTCCGGACCACCTCAAGACCTGCTAAGTTTTGCCACCCTCTTTACAATGGATCAGTACCTACAAGGCAATTCGCTTATTCGATATAATGACTTTGTCAGGGTTGGACCCGAAAATCGAATCCCGAAAGTTCTATTGCCTGCTTGTTCAGAGAGGTACCAGTGGAGCAAGAGAAAGGAGTCTCGGTGCAGCCCCCCCTTTCAGCTCTGGCAGTTTCCCGTTTGGTCGAGCGGATCAGCGCGGGCGACCAACAGGCCCTCTCTGAGCTTCTTCCCGTTGTCTACCAGGAATTGCGCCGGCTGGCCGGAAGATACCTCAGGAAGGAACGTCCGGGACAGACCCTTCAAGCCACCGCTCTGGTGCATGAAGCCTACCTGCGCTTGCTTCGTGATCAGAATCTGCAGTGGAAGAACCGTGCTCATTTCCTGGCCATTGCAGCAAGATCGATGCGTCAGATCCTGATCGAGCGGGCCAGGGCGCGCCAGGCCGAGAAGCGGGGAGGGGCCCAAAGAGCCATCACTCTGGACGATCAGGTCCTGGGACGGGACCAACCCTCCATCGATCTGCTAGCACTTGAAGACGCCCTCAAGGCCCTGGAGGCCCTCGATCAAAAACAGGCTGAAATCGTCGAGCTGCGTTTTTTCGGCGGCCTGACGGTGGAGGAAACAGCCGAGGTGATGGGAGTCTCCCCGGCCACTGTGAAGCGTTGGTGGGCCCTGTCGAAGGCCTGGCTTCACCGCGAGATGTCATCGTGAAGCCTGAGCAGTTTCAAAAAATCAAGGAGCTGTTCCAAGCGGCACTTGAACAGGAACCTGAGCAGAGAGCTGCTTTTCTGGATCAGGCCTGTCAGGGCGATGACTCTCTGCGCCAGGAGTTGAATTCTCTGCTGGCCTCCCATCAGCAAGAGGACGGGTTTCTGGAAACCGCCCTTTTGGCTGCCGAACCGCGCAAATTGAAAACGGGACAACGGGTCGGCCCCTATGAAGTCGAGAGGGAAATCGGCCAAGGCGGAATGGGAGTGGTCTACCTGGCCCAGGACGACCGGCTGGACCGGCGGGTGGCACTGAAGGCCTTGGCCCCGGCTCTGGTGATTCAGCCAAAGCAAATCGAGCGGCTGCGCCTGGAAGCCAGGGCCGCCGCCTCCCTGTCCCATCCGGCCATTGCAACCGTTTACGCGCTGGAGGAACTGGAAGGAAATCTCTACATAGCCAGCGAGTACGTGGAGGGAGAGACTCTGCGAGCCCAGCTTGAGGAGGGTCCGCTCCCGCCGGCTGCTGTTTTGGACGTTGCGGTGGAGATCGCCGCAGGTTTGGCAGCAGCTCACGCCCAGGGTGTGGTCCACCGCGACCTGAAGCCGGAAAACATTGTGCGCAGCCAGCAGGGCCGTCTCAAGATTCTGGATTTCGGACTGGCTCTGGTGGCCGAGACCGAGCCCGGCCAGGAACGCCTGACCGAACCCGGCACCCTGCTGGGAACTCCCGCCTACATGTCGCCCGAACAGCTTCAAGATCAACCGGTTGATTTTCGCTGCGACCTCTTTGCCTTCGGTGTTCTGCTCTACGAACTTTCCAGCGGGGACCACCCTTTTGAGGGCACAACCACGGTTTCCACTATCGCCAAGATTCTGGAGAGCGAGCCAAGGCCGCTAACCCGGTTGAGACAGGAAGCCCCGCAGTTGGAACAAATCATTCTGGAATGTCTGCAAAAGAACCCTGAAGACAGGCCCTCATCCACGCAAGCTCTGCTGGAACGTCTGGAGGAACTGCGCCGCAACATCCCAAGGGGCTCCAGCCAGCAGGTGGTCATGTCCAGCGTCCACAGCCAGCCGATTCAGCAGCGTCTTTCCCTTTTCTGGTGGGTCCTGCATCAAACTCTGGTCCTGGTCCTGTACGGATTGATGATCTTCTCCGTGTGGAAGGTCAAAGAATGGGCCTTGGGTGGTTGGGCCCTGTTTGTCTTCTTTGGTGTCTTCGCTTGTGTCGCCGTGAATGGCACTCTACGGACTCATCTGCTGTTTACTTCCAGGTTCAATCCTGGAGCCATCCAGGGGGAAATGAGGCGTGTTTCTCCCTGGATTCGTCCTGTCGACTGGCTCTTCTCAGCCCTTCTGGTGATTTCCGCCCTGGCCGTATCCTTCGATCACCATGTCGTCGGGGGCTTGCTGGCGGCCGTTGCGATCGGCTACGTGGTAGTCTTTTTGGTCGTCGAACCTGCTACTGTCAAAGCGGTCTTTTCAGACCAAGATCCATCCGACGGGTAGAGAAAAGAGGGGACAGTCTGCTCTGTCCCTTTTCTTGTGAGCTCCTTTTCCCTCCTTTTTCACATTAAACACCTAAAGGCACTGGGACATTCCAGGGCCGAGGAGGAAAACATGAAGACTCGCACAGTTTCTGAGCACGTCAGAGAACAAACCAGTGTTTCCGGCATTCTTGAGCAAAGGGCACTCATCTGGATGGCCCAAAGACTCCCCAGCTGGATCACATCCGACCACCTGACCCTGTTGGGACTTCTCGCCATGCTGATGGCCGGTGTCTCCTACTGGCTGGCCAGCTGGGATGACCGCGCCCTGTTCTTGGTGATACTGGCCCTGGCTTTGAACTGGTTCGGCGACAGCCTGGACGGAACCGTAGCCCGAGTACGCAACAAGCAAAGACCCCGCTACGGCTATTCCGTGGACCATGCCATCGATATTGTTGGCGC
>JAUXKG010000278.1 GCA_030624355.1 Acidobacteriota bacterium | reverse complement strand
TTGACACGGATTCGGAGGGTTGGCAACAATTCTTCTGTCAGTTGTCAGTTGTCAGTTGTCAGTTGTCAGTTGTCAGCTGTTAGCTGTCAGCGGCCAAAGGCCAGGAAATTCCCCTGTCCCCTGTCAGTTGTCAGCTGTTAGCCTTATCTTCAAGTCTATGAACCTGGACATCCTGGTGTTGCTGGTCCTGCTGCTCCTGGCTGTAGCCCTCTTTCTCCTCGAGTGGTTATCGGTTGATGTGGTGACCCTGTTTCTGCTGGTGACTCTGGTGCTCTTCGGGATACTCTCGCCGGAGGAGGCCTTCTCCGGATTTGCCAGCGAAATAGTCATTATCTTGGCCTCGATTTTTGTGCTCTCCGGGGCATTGGTCCAGACCGGAGTGATGGACTGGTTAGGGAAGGCCATTCACCAGTTTTCAGGGGGAAGCGAGATAGGAGTGCTAATCTGTGTCATGTTTCTGTCGGCTCTGGTCTCGGCCTTCTTGAGCAACACGACGGCCACGGCAATTTTGCTGCCTGCGGTGATGGGAATTGCCAGAACAAGTCAAGTCAGTCCTGGACGAATTCTGATTCCTCTCGCCTTTGCTTCAATGCTGGGGGGGACCTGCACCCTGATCGGAACCTCTACCAATCTGGCCGCCAGTGGACTTATCCAGAAAATGGGGATGGCCCCCTTTTCTCTCTTCGAATTCCTGCCGGTGGGACTGACCATGGTGGCTGTAGGAGCCGTCTACCTGGTTTTTGTAAGCTACAGAATCCTGCCCCAGACGGGCGTGGGTGGATTGAACAAGGAGTACCAGATTGACGATTATCTCTCCGAGATTCTTGTTTCTGAGGGCTCATCCCTGGCGGGACAGACTCTGGCTGAAAGCCCTCTGTCGGAGATGGGCTTTGTTGTCAGGGCCATCCTCCGGGATGACCGAAAAATCTATCCGCAGTTTGTGAGCCGTCTCAGAGAGGGAGACGTCCTGCTGGTGCAGGCAAGTCGGGACAGTCTGCTCCAATTGGAGGATATACCTGATCTGGAAATTCGAAGCAGGGAGGAGTGGGATGAGTCCGATTTTGCCTCGGAACAGGTCATGACTATTGAGGCGATTATTATGCCGCAATCGATACTGACCGGCAGAACGCTGGAGGAACTGAGTTTCCGGAGGCGCTTTGGTGTTTCGGTGTTGGCTATCTATAGGCGGGGACATGCCTTTGCCACCAGGCTCTCTGGTATCGCGTTGCAGGTGGGTGATGTTCTGCTGCTGGAAGGGCCACCCGATCAGTATCAATCGCTGCAGGGGAGCCGGAATCTGTGGGCCTTGGGAGAGGTGGAGCGTCTTCCCTTTAGCAAGCGAAAGGGAACCTATGTTTTGGTAGCTCTTGTCCTGGCCGTGTGTTTTGGCGGAAGTCAATTGATGCCTCTGTCAATTGCTTTTCTGTTGGCCAGCCTGGTGGTGATCTGCATGAAGTGTAATACCGAGGAGGAGGTCTATAGAATTATCGAGAGGCGGCTGATCATTTTGATCGGAGGAATGACTTCCTTCGGATTGGCGATGGAGAAGACACAAGCGGCTGATTATCTAGCCCAACTAATCGTGGACTGGACTCTTCCTATGGGTCTCTATTTTGTTATGGGTTCTTTTGTCGTCTTGACCATGCTTCTCACTCAGCCGATGTCCAATGCGGCCGCAGCCCTTGTGGTTCTCCCGGTGGCTCTTTCCACGGCCACCCAACTGGAGCTCAACCCCCGTACCTTTGCCGTTTTGATTACACTGTCGGCCTCCCTTTCCTTTATTGCCCCTCTGGAGCCGGCCTGTCTCCTGGTCTATGGACCCGGCAAGTACCGCTTCCTTGACTTCGTTAAGTCCGGATTGCCACTCACAATAATGGCATTCATTATCTTGATGCTGTTGGTACCTGTGCTCTGGCCTCTGAAGTAGGGTGAGTCCATTTGGACCGGCGAGCTCACGGAGTGAGCAGAGAAGTCCCTATCAGCATGATAGAATTGGTAGCCTGAAGTTCACTGTCGGGGCCTCATAGACGGAGAAGATTGTCGTGGAGTTGAGCACGGTCAGGATTGATAAACCCGACGATGTTAATGTGATTCTGGGGATGAGTCACTTCATCAAGACCGTGGAGGATATCCACGAGACCTTGATATCCGGCGTGCCGGGTATCAAGTTTGGACTGGCATTCTGTGAATCCTCCGGACCCGCTCTGATCCGCCACACGGGAACGGACCCGGGTATGGTTGAGCTGGCCAAGAAGAATGCCCTGGCTCTTTCAGCCGGACACAGCTTTGTCCTCTGCTTGAGTCCTGGCTTCTTCCCTGTGAATATCTTGAATGCCGTCAAAATGGTTCCGGAGGTTTGTCGTATCTTTTGTGCGACAGCCAATCCTGTCGAGGTCATCGTTGCTCAAACCGATCAAGGCCGCGGTATCCTGGGTGTGATCGATGGAGTTCAGTCAAAAGGGGTAGAGGGGGAGGAAGATATTCAAGAGCGAATGGAATTTTTGCGCAAGATCGGATATAAGCTGTAAGGGAGCGTCCTCCTCCACGATTCAAGAATCCAACAGCAACAAAAGGAGTAAGCAAAGTGATGTCCTATCCGGTGTACAAGGTGCTTCACCTTATTGGGGTTTTTATGGTTTTGCTCTCGTTGGGTGGATTGATTGTCCTGAGCGCAGTGGGTCAGAGCAGCAATGCCCGCTGGAAAAAACTGACGGCAATGACCAACGGTATTGGATTGGTGCTTCTGTTCATTACCGGATTCGGCCTGCTGGCCCGCCTGAAGATTCAGTGGCCCTGGCCGGGGTGGGTACTCTTCATGGTGCTCATATGGATGGTATTCGCATCTTTGATGGTGGTAAGCAACCGAGTCCCAAAGTCGGCCGGGTACCTCTGGTGGGGTTCATTGGTACTGGCTGGCGTGGCGGCCTATCTAGGAAACCTAAAGCCGTTCTAAATGTTCCTAGCCCGGATGATTCTTCACTGCGCTCAGTGGAAGGTTTCTTCACTACGCTCAGTGAAAGGTTTCTTCACTGCGCTCAGATGAAGGCGAGCGGCACTGCAGTAGAGAAGTTATGAATAATCCGGGCTAAGAGACGCCAGGCTGGCCCTTCATGGTTAGCCTGGCGCCTCTCCAATTTCCCAAGTCGAAAACTCAAGTAGGACTGAGAGATGAGCATACTAATTTGGATCATCGGCAGCACTCTGGCCATGAGCTGTTTTGCCTGGATCGGTCTCATCACTTTGGCGTTGCAAGAGCACAAGTTGAAGACCATACTCCTGCCGCTGGTGGCATTTGCTGCCGGATCGCTCATCGGAGCTTCATTCCTGCACTTGATACCTGAAACCATGGCCAGGACCGGGCCCAGGTGGGAAGTCTTCCTGTGGCTACTTCTGGGATTCTCTGTCTTTCTCCTGATGGAGCAATTTCTGTCGTGGCATCATCACCACGTCGTTCCTTCCGAGCACAAAGAACCCTTCACCTACTTGATCCTATTCGCCGATGGGCTGCACAACTTCATCGCTGGTGTGGCCATAGGGGCTTCTTTTTTGGTCAGTGTAAAAGTCGGTTTAATCACCTGGATTGCGGCTGCTGCACACGAGATTCCCCAGGAATTAGGAGACTTCGGAATTCTCATTCGCGGGGGATGGAACAAAAAGAGAGCCTTGCTGTTCAATTTTCTTTCCGCTCTGTTGGTAGTGCCCGGTGGAATCCTTGCCTACTTCCTTTCCGGAGGATTTGATACAACCTTCCTGTTGCCCTTCGCAGCGGGGAATTTTATCTACATCGCAGCCTCAGACCTGATTCCGGAGATCAAGCACCATGCGAGTCTCAGGAAGAACCTGGAGCATTTCTGTGCCTTCGTGGCCGGCATTCTAGTCATAGTGTTGACTCGATTGCTAATCACGGATTGACACAGACACGGATTCACACGGATTCGGTCATCACGGATTGCACGGATTAACCAACACGGATTGACACGGATTAGTGAGGTGCTTCCTGTCAGTTGTCAGCCTGATCAGGAGGTTTGGCAACTGTCCTCCTGTCAGTTGTCAGTCCAATCACTCGACACTCGACAATCGTCAATCGACATTGATCAGGGGTCAGGAGTTACGCCCCATATTTCTTCAGTCGGCGTGCATGGGCCATCGATACGGCCATCAAATGGTGAGCAGGCATCTGCCCCAGAGCACCCTTTAGACACTCCAGTTCGGTAAATCGTTCGGTAGCGTCCAGACGAGCGTACTGAGAATTTAAGAGGACAGGAACGGGATGCCAGCTGTGGCTTCGCAGCGCCGAAGGAGTGGAGTGGTCGGCAGTGATTACCAGTACATCAGGGTTCAATTCCTTCAGCCGGGGGATGTAGGAGTCCAGTTCTTCAATTGCCTCAACCTTGGCCTCAAAGTCACCGTCTTCGCCGGTGACGTCAGTGGTCTTGACGTGAAGGAATATGAAATCGTAGCGGTCGAACTCCCTTTCCAGAGCGTCGA
>JAUXKG010000468.1 GCA_030624355.1 Acidobacteriota bacterium | reverse complement strand
CTTCATTACCATAAATCTGAGTTGTCCCAACACGTTCGACGGCAGAACCTTCGAAGATCCTGAACTGTTTGAGCCCTTCCTGAAGAGACTCCAGAAGCACCGGCTTGAAGGCAGTAGCCCGTCCAAACCGGTGCTGGTGAAGATATCTCCAGACCTGACGGATGATGAACTCGACCAGATCCTGGAGTTGTGCCAAAGTTATGAAATGGATGGTTGTGTTATCGGCAACACGACTACCAGACGTGAGAACTTGAAGACTCCTCAGACTGTCCTGGACAGCTTTGGCTTCGGGGGGGTGAGTGGCAAGCCGCTGAAAAAGTATGTTCAGGAGATGGTGGGAAAGGTCTTTCGAAAAACGGGCGGCAAATTCCCCATCGTTGCCCTGGGAGGGGTCGGTTGTGATCCGGAGATGCACCCCGCGCAGGAGGTTTGGGAATATCTGAACATGGGAGCCACTCTGGTTCAACTGTACACAGGTTTGATTTACCGCGGTCCTTCGCTGCTGTCTGTGGCCAACCAAGGGCTGGTCGATATCCTTCTCCAGAACGGAATTTCCAGTCTGGGCGAGTTTCTGGAGAAGCGACAAGGCCAGGCGAATGGGACGCCATGACGAACGCCACATGCCCGCAGTGTGAAAGGCCGCTGGAAATAGATTCACTTCGAGTCGGCACCCTTCAGTGTTGCGGTTGCCGGAGCATGCTTTCCTGGGACGGCCAGCAGTTGACCTTGGCGGCGGTTCGGTGTCCTTCTTGCGGAGAGAGCATATCGGCCGACGCAATCGCGTGTCCTGCCTGTCAAGTAGCCCTGTCATTGGAAGATTAACTAGCCCGGATCATGCATAAGTTGTCTACTGCAGTGCCACAATCATCCACGCTGACGGCGTTGTGCTGCCTTGGGCTCCTCGGCGTACTGCACGAGTACGCCTGCGGTGTCCTTCATTGCACGCCTTGTCATCGCGGCGCTTGCAGCACTTCGTCACGCCGCCTTCATCTGAGCGCAGTGAAGAAAACCTATGCATGATCCGGGCTACTAGAGAGCCTATGAAGAACTTTTTCCCCGAGGTTCTGATGGCAGCTGCTTGTCAAATATTCCGAAGGTCGCAGAGAGGCCTGAGAGCTGCTCTGTTTCTATGGTTTGTTTTGAGTGGCAGCCAGCTGTTTGCCCACAGCATGAGTGTCAGTTTCGTTGAAGTCACTCTGGAGGGCAGCCGAGCCAGCCTGAAATACCGGCTCCCCATGGCGGAATTGGATCTGCTCTTTCTCATCGATGAAAATTTGGACGGAGTCTACCAGCCGGAAGAGGTGGAGAAAGCCGGTCCTCAGATAGACAGCTATCTGCAGGAGAAGGTCAACCTTGCGGTGAACAACCTCCCGGTGACCTCCGAGCCGCAGGAGCGCGCGCTCTGGGCTGACGAGGAGGACCACATGTTTGTGGATCTGTGGCAGGAGGTTGTCCTGTCGGAAGAGATCCGTCAGATTGAATTTTCAGCCACGATTTTTCAGGAGCTGATTCCGGACCACAAAACCCTGGTCTTGATCGATTCTGAGGAAGGTTCCCGGCAGTTTGCCTTGGATCAGTCCAATCAGAGTGCCATTTGGACACCGGAAGACACCGGATTCTGGGCCCATTTTTTCAGTTTCCTGGCACTTGGCATCGAACACATCTTCACCGGCTATGACCACGTCCTCTTCTTGATTGGAATCCTATTTTTGGGTCGAAACCTTCTACAAGTGATCAAAATCGTGACCTCTTTCACAGTGGCACACAGTCTCACATTGGTAGTGGCTACCCTGGGTGTTGTCACTCCCAACGCACAGCTTATTGAGGTAGGAATCGCCCTGAGCATCGCCTATATCGGGTTGGAGAATCTGATCGAGAAGCACTGGACCCGAGCTTGGCATATCACCTTCTTTTTCGGGCTGGTGCATGGATTTGGTTTTGCCAACATCTTAAGGGAGATGGAACTCTCTTCGACTCAGTTGGCCAGCTCTCTATTCTCCTTCAACCTCGGCGTGGAAGTGGGACAGGTCTTTATCGTCGCCATGGTTTTCCCGCTTCTGCTGTTCGTTCGCAGATATCATTGGCGCATGTGGGTGATTCGCAGCGTCTCGGCATGCATCTGCGGATTCGGTGTTTTCTGGTTTTTTGAAAGGATCCTGGAAGTCTAATGTTTATTCCAAAGAGACTTTGTGTCTTGGCAGCCTGTCTTTTCTGTCTTTCCTCTTCGGTGTGGCCTCACTTTGTGATGGGACCGGTTGAGGTCAACCGCCTTCTGAAGAGTCTCCAGAAATCTCGACAAATTCTGGATGGACAACCTTCCCAGGAGGAGAGAGAAGAATCGATTTTTAACATCGCCTTTGAGGCCTATACCTTGATGAAGTTGATCAACACCGAGATTGAGGCTCATGGAGACCAGCAGCGGGGTCTCATCAATCTGGTCGTCAAACGTTCCCAGGGAATGGGAGTCGGGATTCGTTCTACCGAGAACCAATCTGTCTATCTTTATGATTTTGAGGAGTTTGAGGAATATCTCAAGATCGCCCCTCAAGGGAAATATGCCGCTGAGGCTGGCTTTGCACTGATGGAACAGTCTTTCTACCAGCGTTCGGGAGGGGAAAAGGATCCGGAGG
>JAUXKG010000043.1 GCA_030624355.1 Acidobacteriota bacterium | reverse complement strand
TTCCTTCTCTGAATTGAACCTGTCCTGGAATCGCATTGAACTAAAGGAATTCGAATATTCATCGCCCGAGCTCAAAAGGATCACTCTAAGATCTGATCTGATCCAAGTCTCTCCTGACTTTCTCTCGTTCTTAAGTGCCACAGAACGAATTGACTCAATCGAGATTGAAGCCCCTTATGTCTACCTGGAGAGAAGGCTGGACGGCAGTCTTGTCCTTCCCTTTCCGGCCACTTCGCATGAGAAGAGCAGCTCCGATCCGACTCCATCGAAATCAACCACAAGCGTACATGTGGCTCGAGTCGATCTTTCATCCGGCAGCGGCGAATTCCTCGACCGCTCCGTAGGTCGCCCCTACGCTCACTACCGCATAAAGGACGTGCACCTTTCACTACGCGACCTAACCTTCCCACCATCCGGGACAAACGTTCCAGTTGAACTATCCTTTGTCCTGGAGGGTCAACCAGAAGGAACCGCGCAACTCACTGGATGGCTGGATCCGGCCGGAAACTCCGCTGACCTGGAGATTGAGGTCAGCGATTTTGATGTGCATCATGTCCAACCCTATGTGCGTAATGTGCTCAAGAGCGCCCCACTACTGGACGGGGCCCTGGGTACATCTCTCAAGGTAGAGGTCGAGAAGGGTGTTTACTCCGTTAACGGTGACCTGAGCCTGCTCGACCTCAAGATCGAGCCCGGTGCAGGAGACTTTCTCTCCATTCCCCTGACCCTGTTCTCGACTCATCTTCAGCAGTACCAGAATAGTCTGGCCATTCCGGTTCAGATCGAAGGTGACTTGAACGAGGACGTCGATCATCAAGACCAAATTGTCCGTGCCTTCCTTGAAAGTGTAACCCGGCACCTGGTCAACAACACAGATCTGATCTCGGACGTACTTGGCGAGGAAGGAATCCAGGGGCTACAGGACAGTTTTCAGGAGATGAAAGACAAGGCAAGGGATCTGCAAGATCTCTGGAAGTGATCGCCGCTGTCCAGGTGACGGCCCACCAGCCTCTTAATCCACACTACCGGCTCCGGCTCTTAGCCATTTTCTTCAACTGCTCCTCGGAAATTCGAGCCACTCTCAACTTTTGCGCTTTTTGTAGTTTCGATCCGGCAGATTCGCCCACCACCAGAAAATCTGTTTTTGAGGACACAGCCGAGGTGACTCGGCCACCATGCTCTTCAATAAGATGAGCTGCCTCACTCCGGCTGAGACTGGGCAAAGTGCCGCTGATTACAAAAGACTTTCCAGACAGACTTCCCTGACCAGTGACGGATTTGGGTCCCACCTGAAACTGCAGGCCTGCTCTCTTTAATCGATCAATCAACTTCAAGGTTTCCCGGGTTTTGAAATACTGACCAACAGCACCGGCAATTTCACTTCCAACTCCCTCAACGTTACAGGTTTCCTCCAAACTGGCGGACATTAGAGAACCGACATCTCTGAAGTGGGTAGCCAACAATTGAGCTATCCTTTCTCCCACGTGAGGAATTCCCAGGGCGAATAGAACCCTAGGGAAGGACCGTGACTTGCTTTGCTTGATGCCGTTGAGCAGGTTCTCGATTGACTTTTCTTTGAAATTAGCCAGCTGTGCTATTTGCCCGGCTTTGAGAAAATACAGGTCAGCCGGATCCTCAATCAGTTCCAGTTCCAGGAGCTTCTCCAGAGTCTGCGGTCCTAAGCCACGAATATCCATGGCCCCACGACTGACAAAGTGCTTGAGACCTTCCAGCTGCTGGGCAGGACATTTCCGATTGCTGCAAAAGACCGTCGCTTCCCCTGCCTCTCTTGTCACCGGCTGGCCGCACGCCGGACAGTGCTTGGGATAGGTGAACTCCTTTTCCCTTCCCGTTCTTTTCTCACGCACGGCACCCACTATCTGGGGAATCACGTCACCTGCCCGCTTCACGATGACCACATCTCCCTCGCGAATGTCCTTACGTCTTATATCGTCTTCGTTGTGGAGCGTGGCGGTGCGGATGGTCACCCCTCCCACCTGTACGGGCTCTAGAACGGCGTACGGATTGAGGGCTCCTGTACGCCCGACGTTGACATTGATTTCCAGAAGACGGGTAGTGGCCAGCTGGCCAGGGAATTTGAAGGAAATAGCCCAGCGTGGGTCACGACTCACCGTCCCCAACTGCTCTTGATAGTCGAGTCGATTGACCTTCACCACTACACCATCGATCTCGTAGTCCAGAGATTCCCGTTTCCCCACCCATCGCTTGCAGAACTCAATGACCCCTTCCAAGGACTTCTGGTGACGGTAGTGACCGTTCACCGGGAAGCCCCACTGACTCAACTGCTGCAGAACCTCTTTCTGAGTGGCCAGCTTCATGCCTTCCAGATAGCCTATGGAATAGGCAAAAAAGGCCAGGGGCCGCGAGGCCGTCACCCGGGAATCGAGTTGACGCAAGGCTCCCGCTGCCGCATTGCGGGGATTGGCGAAGGGAGTCTTTTCCTGCCGGGAACGCTCCTCATTGATCTGCTCAAAATCTGAGATCGGCAGATAGGCCTCTCCCCGAACCTCAACCACCGGGGGTGGGTTCTGTTCAGTGCGCAGACGCAACGGAATCGAACGAATAGTCTTCAAGTTGGTGGTGACGTCTTCCCCGACCAGACCATTACCGCGTGTCGCTCCCCGCGTCAAAACTCCAGCTTCATAATTCAACGCCACCGCCACTCCATCGATCTTGAGCTCGGCAACAAAATCAGTCTTGTCGATGTCCAGAAGATTGCTGATGCGTTTGTTAAAGGCTCGAAGTTCGGCTTCATCAAACGCATTGGCCAGGCTCAACATGGGTGCGCGGTGCTGAACTTTTTGAAACCGTTCCAGAGGTTCGGCGCCCACACGCTGTGTGGGCGAATCGGGAGATGCCAGTTCCGGATACTCTTCCTCCATCTCCAGAAGTTTCCGCAAGAGGCGATCGTACTCTTCATCACTGATGTCAGGATTGTCTAGAACATAGTATCGGTAGTTATGGTACTCGGTATCCTTCCTTAGCTTGGCAATCCGTTCCGCAGCACGATCAATATCTCTTTGCACCGGTTTGAATATAGCATAGCCCGCCCACCCTCGATCTTTGCCTTGAATAGCGAATTTGATATCATGAGCCTGCTGATGAACACACCTATAATCAGTAAGATCATGTTCACAATCACGTTCCCGATACGTAATCGAGGACGCCACCACATCCCCTCTTTGAAGTTGCACTCCTTGGCAAGAAGGCAGCTTTCCGACATGGAAGTGATCGACACTATCGAACATCTTTTTGTTTGCCAACGGTGCTTTGAAACATACCGTTTCATTCGTACTTCCTACCAGACCTCCGCTTGACGGTGAAAGACTGGAACGCCTTTATCTACCTGGCCTCCCGCAGGTTTTGGCTCGACCTGTGGAGGGAGATTGAACGGGACGACTGCTTCGGCATGGCGGCCCAACTGAGTTTCTATTTCCTTCTGGCTTTCTTCCCGTTCCTCATCTTCTTGAGCGCTCTGATTGGATTCACCCTGAGCGATCCCGAACTCATCCACAAGATTCTGATGGAGTTGCAAAATTTCCTTCCCGAGGAGACCCACAACGCGGTCAGGAAGATCGCTCTCGATTTGATCACTGTCGAGAACAGCGAACTGATGTCTCTGGGTATTCTGCTGGCTCTATGGTGGGCCTCCTTCGGCTTCAGTGCGATGGGGGGCGTCCTGAATCGAGCCTACGCCACTCCGGAAAGCCGACCTTACTACCAGGTGCGCCTGCTAGCCATTGGGGTCACCATAATGGCATCTCTCTTTGTCATTTCTTCCGGCGTCCTTCTTTTCTTCGGTGACTGGCTAATCCAGTTGCTGTTGAGCCGCATCACAATCGAGCACTATCCCTCTTTCCAGGCAAATCTGAGGACGATCTATTCGGCCGGACGCTGGATGCTCATTTTTCTTCTTCTCAACCTGGCCATGGAAATCGTCTATTTGATCTTGCCAGCCCGACGGTTGCCCTGGACTCTTTTCTCGCCAGGCAGCGTCATTGCCACCCTGGGATGTATCATCGGATCCAGGGGATTTGCACTCTATGTGAATCAGCTGGCCCAGTATTACGAAGCCTATCAAAAACTGTACGGAAGTCTGGCTACCCTTCTTTTGCTGATGATCTGGTTCTATATCTCCAGTTTCTTCCTACTGCTGGGTGGAGAAATCAACTCGGAGGTGTATCGGTGGCGGAGGCAGGAAGCTACGGCAAGGCAGTAGCAAACCGTATGCATAATCCGGGTTGAGTGCCTGGATGGGGATTCGGGGCGGGACCAGCTTCTTTGGGGTGTCCTGTCGGGACTTCAAGGAGGAGAGAAGGAACTGATCCCAGCCCGCACTCTTATAGAGGCATTGGCCGGGAAAAAGTTCAAGAATATCTCAAAAAGGCGCCTGGCTTCAGGCTGATTCTACAGTTAAGTTATTGTTTTTCAAATGATTGTATCGCATCAATGTATTTCAAACCGGACCCGGTATTAAAGAAAACAACTCTCTCATCGGCTCCAATCCAGCCTTCCGCCACCAACCTTTTGACGGCTGCCCAACAGGCCGCCCCTTCAGGCGCCAGGAAGATTCCTTCCGATGCCCCTACCTCACGAATACCCTGGTAGATTTCCTCTTCCGACACCGCCAGGGCCACACCTCCACTTTCTCTTAAGACATTTAGCATGAGAAAATCACCGATTGCCTTGGGAACCCTGATCCCTGAGGCAAAGGTTGAGGGAGTGGTCCACTCCTCAGCTGACTCTCTCCCTTGCTCAAAGGCTCTGACAATGGGAGCACAGCCCTCAGACTGCACAGCCACCATGCGGGGACGCCTTCCACCAGTCCAACCCAGTTCTTCCAGCTCCGCAAAGGCTTTCCACATGCCAATCAAGCCTGTTCCTCCTCCCGTCGGGTAGACAACCACATCGGGCAGTTCCCACCGAAACTGCTCAGCCAACTCGTAGCCCATGGTCTTCTTGCCCTCTATTCGATAAGGCTCCTTTAAGGTGGAGACATCGAACCAGCCCTCCCTGTCCTTACGTTCAGCCACGATTCGAGCCGCGTCGGCAATCGTTCCAGACACCAACTCACAGCTGGCGCCAGCCATTTTGACCTCCAAGTCGTTGGCCGTCGGAGCATCATCCGGCATAAAGACAAAGACGGCCAGGCCCGCCTTGGCACCATAGGCAGCCAGGGCGCCTCCGGCATTTCCTGCAGTCGGTATCGCCAGCTTTCGAACTCCCAAACAGCTAGCCATCGAGACCGCCGCAGAAAGACCTCGGGCTTTAAAGCTGCCGGTCGGATTCAAGGACTCGTCTTTTACATAGAGACGTGTCAGTCCACTTCTCTGACCGAGGCGGGTCAAGGGCAGCAGGGGCGTGAATCCTTCACCCAATGTCACAACGTCGTCCCAGTGATTGACGGGCAAGACCTCAAAGTAGCGCCACATGTCCGGGGTTCTAGTGGGCAGGAGGCCTTTCAGATCCTGCTGCTTGATTCGATCCAACTGGTAGCGAACCAACAGGGGGGAATGGCAGTCCAAGCATAGAGAGTGCAGCTCTTGAGGATCAAACGTCTGCTGACAGCGTGAGCACTCCAGGTAATCAACAAATGGCAATTCAATCCTCCAGCTTGGTTTCAAGGGCGCAAACGAGTACCTGTTCCAGAATTTTGCCCAGCCAAAGGCCTTATATTATACTGAAAATCCTTATGTCGACACCGCGTGACACCGCCACATTCTTGGTCAGACGAGACTCTCGGACGGTTCTGGAAGAAGCCGGCCAGGCCGTTCAAGATAACCATCTCATCCAGGGTGCTTCCGAAGAAAATCGATACCTGTACAGTGTTCCTGCGGCAAGCGATAGGCCCGGATCGGAGGGGAATGGCTGTCCCCTTCCTTCTCACATTAGGAACGATCTGGGAGCAATCGTAGAGGATCAGAATCGGTTGCGGTGTATTCTGTGACAGGCGGAACCCGCGGCCATTGCGTTACTCTGTGGCTCTCTGTTCTTGGCTGTCTGCTCACTGCCTGCGCCAAGATAGGGGATCCTCTTCCTCCTCAGACTATTCTTCCGGACACCGTCAGTGATCTGAGAGTGATACAGGTCGGAGATCGATTCCAGCTGATGTTCTCACTTCCGACCAGCGAGGTTCGAGAGGTGGAAATCTACCGGCTCTGTGACTCACAACTGGCCTTTGAAGAGCAAGCTGAGTTGCTGGTGGGTATGGCTCCTGACCGTCTTACCCCTTACCGGGACACGGGTCAATTCCTCCACCAGGACCGTCTCGAAGTAAATCAAAGTTGCCGTTACGGGATTCGTTTCGTGAGCCGGCGAGGGGGTCGATCCCCGTTTTCCAACCTGGTGCAGTCCCAGCCAATCTATCCGGCACAGCCTCCAACCCAGTTGACGTCTCAGGTTCAACAGGATCAGATTTCCGTTCGATGGAAGCCTCCCACTGAAAACATCGACGGCTCCCGCCCCGCTCACGTGGAAGGCTATCTGGTAAATTCGGAACACTTTGTTTCTAGGCCGGAGCACGTGGACCTTGAGTTTCAGTTTGAAGAAGTGCAATCTTATCAGGTGCAAACAGTCAGCCGGAGGGGAGAGGCTTTAGTGCTGAGCGATTTCAGCGAGACTCTGACGCTTGTTCCCAAAGACACGTTCCCCCCGTCCGTTCCACAAGGCCTAACCATTCTGAGTGTGCAGGGAAGGGTGCAACTGGCCTGGGATGCCAACGATGATAAAGACCTTAGAGGCTACTTCGTATACAGGGGGACCGATCAGAACCATTTTGAAAAGTCATCGCTGTTGATTACGATCAATACCTATCTGGATGAATCAACCACCGCCGGTCGAACCTTTTATTATCGGGTCTCCGCCACAGACCGAGCGGGAAATGAAAGTCCACAATCAGAAACGGCGAACGTCGCTGTAAGATAACCAATTGTGAAGGAGGAACATCATGAAATTCTTTCTTGACACTGCCAACATCGAGGAAATTCGGCAAAGCGTGTCACTGGGACTGGTGGATGGGATTACCACCAATCCTTCGTTAGTCGCCAAAGAGGGAAGAGATCTGGAGGAGGTGGCCAAAGAAATTTGCGACCTGGTGGATGGCCCCGTGAGCCTGGAAGTGGTTTCTACCAGTGCGCCGGAAATCATTGAAGAAGCCCGGCGGCTTGCCAAGATTCACAAGAACGTAGTGGTAAAGATTCCAATGATCCGGGAAGGTTTGAAGGCTTTGCACGTCGTCGCTCAGGAAGGCATTCGTGTCAATGTTACGCTTATCTTCAGCGCCAACCAGGCGCTCCTGGCAGCCAAGAATGGCGCGGTGATCGTGAGTCCCTTTGTTGGCAGACTCGATGACATCAGCAGCTCAGGAATGGAACTGATATCTGACATCATTCAGATCTACAACAATTACCAGTTCAAAACCGAAGTTCTGGTGGCCTCCATTCGCAGTCCGATTCATGTCCTGGAAGCGGCTAAAATAGGTGCCCATATTGCCACTTTGCCTTCCAAAGTATTGGAACAGCTCCTCAAGCATCCTCTCACCGACATTGGGCTGGAAAAGTTTCTGGCTGACTGGGAAAAACAAAATCAGCTGGTACACAGCTAAGATTTCTGCCGCTTCCAGTTTACCGGAGCAGGCCGGGCTTCCGGCCACTGGACAAACCGCATGAGCACTGAAGAAAAGCTGAAACAACTGCGCAAGCGCCACCTTGAAGCGGAACAGGGAGGGGGCCCGGAACGGATTGAGCGCCAGCACCAGGCGGGCAAACTGACTGCCAGAGAACGCATCCATTCCATTCTGGACGACGGTACTTTTGAGGAGATGGACAAGTTTGTCGTACACCGTTGCCATGACTTGGGAATGGAAAACACGAAGATCCCGGGCGACGGTGTCATCACGGGCTACGGTAAGATCGATGGCCGGTCAGTCTATATCTTCGCCCAGGACTTCACTGTTTTCGGCGGTAGTCTTTCGGAAACCTACGCGGCTAAGGTGTGCAAAATCATGGATCTATCCATGAAGATGGGAGCTCCTGTCATCGGCCTGAACGACAGTGGAGGCGCCCGTATTCAGGAGGGCGTAGTCAGCCTGGCTGGATACGCCGACATCTTCCTGCTCAACACCCTTGCAAGCGGGGTGGTACCACAGATTTCCGCCATCATGGGTCCCTGTGCCGGCGGAGCTGTATACTCACCCGCCATCACCGACTTTACAGTGATGGTGCACAAGACCAGTTACATGTTCATCACGGGGCCTGACGTCATCAAGACGGTGACGGAAGAAGAAGTCACGAAATCAGAACTCGGGGGAACAACCACTCACACGACTCGCAGTGGCGTGGCTCACTTCGCTGTCGACAACGACGAAGAATGTCTGGCTAAGATTCGCGAACTGCTTTCCTTTCTTCCTTCCAACAACATGGAAGACCCGCCCTACATTGAGCCCTCTGACAGCCCGGACAGGATTGACCCCAAACTCAACGCCCTTATTCCTGACGACCCCAACACACCTTACGACATCAAGGAGATCATTGGTTCGGTGGCAGATCAGCACTACTTTTTGGAGGTGCACGAACAATTTGCCCAGAATATGGTGGTAGGCTTCGCCCGGTTGAATGGGTTCCCTGTGGGAGTTGTGGCCAATCAACCGGCTGTTTTAGCAGGGACCCTGGACATTGACTCTTCAGTCAAGGCGGCCCGCTTTGTACGCTTCTGCGATGCCTTCAATATCCCTCTGGTGGTTTTCGAAGACGTACCGGGATTCCTGCCCGGAGTGTCCCAAGAGCACGGCGGAATTATCAAGCACGGGGCTAAACTTCTCTACGCCTTCGCCGAGGCCACTGTCCCCAAGGTAACCGTGATCACACGCAAGGCTTACGGAGGCGCATACTGCGTGATGGCTTCCAAGCACATTCGCACTGACACGAACTACGCTTATCCTACAGCCGAAATCGCTGTCATGGGTCCACAGGGGGCCGTTGAGATCCTGTACCGCAGCCAGTTGGAGCAAAAAGGGGCCGATGCTGAGCAATTCAAGAAAGAAAAGGTCGAGGAGTTCCGAGACCAGTTCGCCCACCCCTACCTGGCTGCCGAGCGCGGTTACATTGACGAGGTCATTGAGCCCCAGGAAACTCGAATCAAACTCATCCGAGCTCTGGAGATGGCCTCCAACAAGCGTGATACGAACCCGCCCAAAAAGCATGGAAATATTCCGTTGTGAGGATTCAGGTTACCGACAACACTATTAGTGCCGTTGTGCTGTCTGTCGCCTGCCAATTGTGATGGGTGACAGGTTGGAGAAGTTTCGGAAGATTCTCATCGCCAACCGAGGAGAAATCGCGGTTCGGGTCATTCGAGCCTGTCGCGAACTGGAGATCTCTCCGGTGGTGGTTTATTCAGATGCCGATGCCGAAGCTCTCCACGTCAAACTGTCGGACGAAGCCTACAACATTGGTCCCGCTGCCTCGATCGAGAGCTATCTCTGTATAGAGAAAATCATCGAGGTCGCTCAGAGATCGGGAGCGGAGGCAGTTCATCCCGGCTACGGTTTCCTCTCAGAAAACCAGCAATTCGCTCAAGCCTGCCAGGATTCCGGATTGACGTTCATCGGTCCGACGGCCGACTCGATGAAAGTTATGGGAGACAAAGTCGCCAGCCGGGTGGCGGTGCAGACGGCCGGCGTGGCTGTCGTTCCGGGAACGGCAGCCCTGGAATCGATACAGGATGCTGTGAGGGCGGCCGGCAATTTAGGATATCCGGTGATGCTCAAGGCCAGTGCCGGAGGAGGAGGCAAAGGTCTACGCCTGGTATCGGACGAAGAGCAGCTTCGCTCCGTCTATGAAACGACTCGCAACGAAGCTCGCTCTTCCTTCAATGAGCCCACTGTCTATCTGGAAAAGTATTTGAGTCGGCCCCGCCACCTTGAAATCCAGATCCTGGGAGACCTGCATGGAAATTTGATTCATCTGGGAGAGCGGGAGTGTTCCATTCAGAGGCGGCACCAGAAGCTGCTCGAAGAAAGCCCTTCACCCATGATGGGGGAGTCTATTCGGGAACAACTTGCAGAAGCGGCTTTGACGGTAGCCAAGACGGTAGACTATCAGAACGCGGGCACTGTTGAGTTCCTCGTCGATTCAACCAGTTCCTCTCAACAGCCGAAGTTTTATTTTCTTGAAATGAACACTAGGCTTCAGGTCGAGCACCCGGTCACCGAGATAGTAACCGGAATTGACCTGGTGCAGGAGCAGATTCTGATCGCGGCGGGAAACAAGCTGCGCTACAGCCAACCGGACGTGCGACTCCGTGGATCCGCCATCCAGTGCCGTATTTATGCTGAAGATCCGCAAAACCAGTTTCTCCCTTCACCGGGACGAATCACCACCTACTTTGAACCGTCCGGGCCCGGTATCCGAAACGATAGTGGAGTTTACGCCCAGGTCGAGGTTCCGGTCGAATATGACCCGCTCATTTCAAAGCTGCTGGCCTATGGCGAAGATCGAGGACAGGCAATTGGCAGAATGAGAAGGGCTCTGCGCGAATACAAGATCGGTGGTATACAAACCACGATCCCCTTTTTTGAAGTCCTTCTCTCCGATCCGGAATTCCTGGAAGGGAGTTTGCACACTCACTTTCTCGAAGAGCGTGAGCTGGTTGAGAAAATGAAGGTTGTCTTGCAGAAGAGTGATGTCACACCCTTGATTGCTGCCGCATTGTATTATCGTCTGAGAAATCACTCATCCAAGACAGCAGGCGGGCGTCCTCGGGACAGCCTGTGGAAACACTATGGTCGCTTTCCCGATACTTTCCGTTAGCCCGGATTATGCATAAGTTGTCTACTGCAGTGCCGCAATCATCTGAGCGCAGTGAAGAAAACCCCTGCATAATCCGGGCTAGTAACGGTAAAAAAGTGGCATGAAGCTGGCAGTCAACTGCAAAGGTCAGTCCTATCGCGTCGAACTCCGAAAGCGAGACACAACGGCAAGGGGACCCTCCTTCGAAATCAGTGTCAGCGGAAGCGGTCAGGAAACCCGCTTGCCGGTTCGGATCCTGAGTCGTGTCCGGGAACGCTGGACCCTTGAAATCG
>JAUXKG010000301.1 GCA_030624355.1 Acidobacteriota bacterium | reverse complement strand
GACCTGGTGCGGATCTTCTCCGAAACCCAGGGAGTGGTGGGCTCGATCATCTTCAGCCTGGGACTGTGGGGAGCTGCCTTCTCCACTCTGGTAGGCATTATCACGGGTTATGCACTGGTGGTGACCGACATCAGCCGCTTTCTTTTTCCTTCACTGGGCAAACGCTCGGCGACTGAGAGAGGCCAGCAAGCGGCCAAAAGCCACCCTGTCTATCGTATCTGCGTGGCCTTTTGGGCCTTCACCCCGCTTTACATTCTCTTCATGGACGTCAACCCGATATGGCTGGTACTGTCGGTCAACGCTCTGTTTGCCGTTCTCATTCCCGTGTTGACACCCGCCCTGCTTCGAATCACCAATAACAAGAGCCTGATGGGTGAGTACAAAAACGGCTGGCTGACCAACACGATACTGGTGATTCTGGTGGTAGTGGCTGTCTGCCTGACCTGGATAAACCTGGTGGATCTGCTGGGACCTTACCTCTGAGCTCCTCCCTTCAGCTCAGAACAGCTTGGCGACCTCCTGGATGAACTCTTGCCGCAGCGAGTCCGGGGTAGAGTCCGGGGTGGCTGCCACTCGGACCGCCACCTCTTCCTTGCCGCTGCGTAAAACAATGATCCAGTCGGAAGACTGGTTCACGATGAAGCTGATCTCAGCCTCCTTGGCGGAGGTCTCCGGCAAGGCCTCCTGAATGATTCCCCTGACGTCTTCCTCAGTCACCATTAAATCGGAACGGCCGGCTATTGTCCCATCATGGCGCGGGCCATTTTCCGGACATCCATCCTAAAATCAAGATCGTCGGGGATCGACTCATCCAGGCGGGTGGCAAACTCCATCAGAGTCAGAAGGCTTCCCCTCTCCCTCAAGAAAGCATGCGCCGTCATGGAAACCTGAGCAATCTCGGAGCGGGAATTGGAGCACTTGCCCTCCAGACTGTCCAGCAAATGCGCGAACTCAAACACGCTGGGATGGTGCTCGGGGATCTGATCCTCGGCATTGACCACCGCCAGCTGCCACTCGATGGACATCTCCTGGGCGGGAGTCGTCATACTCCAAATGATGATCAGTGGCAAAAGCAGTGCCATGGCAGGCATGATCAGGAATCTCATGTGGCTTTCCGCCTCTTGTTAATTGTACAACCAAAAAGCTCACTTGTCCGCCGTCAATTGCCTCCGCCCGTTGTCAGTTGGTCTGGGACACGGATTCAGTGATCACGGATTGCACGGATTAGCGAACACGGATTGACACGAATTTACACGGATTAAGAAAGGTTTTCCCTGTCAGCGGTCAGTTGTTAGCCTAGTCATTCGTCAATCGACACTCGTCACTCTTCATGGTCACTCGACACTCGACACTCGTCAATCGACATTGATCAAATGGTCAGCGGCCAGGTTCCGCCTGGCCTTCTTCATCTCCGTGCCAGCACGATGTCGTTTTCGTTCACAATGGTATCCATGGCCTTTTCCAGTGCGGTCAGGGCCAGTTGATAGTCCACCAATGCCCTCAACTCCTGCACACGGGCCTGGGCCAGATCACGCTGGAAGCGCAGCACCTCAAAATTGGTCGAGAGCCCCGCCTCGAAGCGTTTGTTCTCCCCATCCAGCTGTTCTTGTGACAACTGGCGGGCCACGCTGGCCGCTTCCAAGCTCTTCCTCTGGATGGCCAAACCTTCAAAGGCGTTCCGCACATCCACCATGATGAGTTGCTGCTGGTTCTTGACCTGACTCAAGAGCCGCTCCCGGGCAAGTCCCACTTGAGCCAGCTGCCCGTTGGCGGTTCGATTGCGGAGAGGAATCTGCACATCGGCGAACACGGCCCAGTTGGTGAAATTGAAGCGGAAGACCTGATCGATCGATTGGATGAAGTTCCCAAAAGCGGGACTGTCCGGAGCAGGGACTCTTTCCTGATCAATCACTTCCCCATCCTCGTCAAAGACCGGCACGATATCGAAGACGGTACCGGCTCTGCCGGTGGAACCAAAGCTCACCTGCAGATTCACGGTCGGTTTCGATTCTCTCTGGTAGTACTCCTGATCCACATCGTTCTTTCCGAGTTCCAACTTCATCTGCTCCAGCTCGGGACGCCTGGACAGGGCGGCTTCGATGGCCTGATGCAGATCGATTCCGATCTGCTCAGTCTTGGGTGCCTCGGTGGGAATCAGTGTCAGATTCCAGATGCTGTCCTGAGGATCGGCAGACAGCAGACGTTTGAGGGCATTCTGAGCGTTGACGATCTGTACCTCGGCCTGGATCATCTCCTGTTCGCGGATGGACACTTCCGCCCGGGCGGCTGTGATCTCGATGGGAGCAAGAACCCCGATCTCCACTCGCTTCCTGTTGTTCTCATACTGGACCACAGCCAGACTCATCGATTGGCGACGAGTCTCCTGGTTTTCGATCGTGAACACCAACTCCCAGTACTGGTTCTCCACTTGCTGGACGATCTCCGAAACCCTCTGTCTGAACTGGCTGTTACTGATTTCGCTATCCAGATTGATCAGCTTGAGCTCCCGATCGGTGGCGGTGCGGAGAAAGCCGCGCCACAGCGGCTGTGTGAAGCCCAGGCTGAAGTCGGACGCAAACTCGGGGTTGATGGTACTGAAGGTGTTGTCGTTGGTTTTTCGCCGGTTGTTGCCAAAGCTCGCGTTCAGTCTGCCGCCGCCGGGCACGTTCTGGTCCACAGACTGATCCCACACAAAACCGTCGACGATGAAGGTTTCGGCTGCTCCGGCCGTCAGGAGGTTGGTACTGAGGGTCTCTGAGGACTGCAACCCAAATCTGAAGTTGAGAATCGGATCGAAAAAGCCCCGGGTGGTTACACTCCTTTCGCGGTTGAGCTCTTCGTTGAAATTTTCGATGGTGATCTCCAGATTGTTGGTGAGCGCCAGTCGGATAGCGTCTTTCAGACTGAGGTCCAGCACCGCTCCCTGTCGGCGCACCCGCTCCACGTACGATTCTGTTTCCATCGGCTCTTCCTGCAGTGCCAGCACATTTCCAACCAACAACAGAGCAACCAACATCGATACCCTAGTCATCATCTTCATCTCCTTCAGTCAAAAGGACAGCCCAGTGAATCCTGACTACCGGCCAGACCTGCCTGCCGGTTCCTGCAAATACTTTACTAATGGTTGTATTCTACGAATAAATGGGTGGTAAAGTTCACCAGTCTCGGATCATTCATCGGCTCCCGTCAGAAAGAGGCTCCGGGCTGAGAGAAGTGTATGCAGATCATCGTCCTGGGCAGCGGCACTTCCATTCCTCATCCGGAGCGCGCCTCTCCCGGTTTGGTCATCCAGTTTGACAGCACTTCTATACTGGTGGACCCCAGTTCCGGTTCCCTGCACCGTGCCGAGAGATACGGTATCCCCATCAAGGAAATCGACTACCTGCTGTTCACTCATTTTCACCCCGATCACACCGGAGATCTGGGTCCTTTTCTGTTCGCTCTCAGGAACACCGAGTACTTCGGCTCCAAGACAGTCACCTTGATCGGTCCGGCTGGACTGCGGGCCCTTCACAGCCAACTCTTGGACCTCTATGGCGACTGGATTCGCCTGGAGGAAGGGCGGCTCGCTATTCGCGAGATCGGCGAGGAACGGTTGGAGTTCTCGGATTGGGCGGTGACGGCCCTGTCCGTGCCCCACACCGAAAATAGCATTGGATTTCGTTTCAGCGATGCCCGCGACAATGTCTTCGCCTACTCGGGAGACAGCGACTACTGCCAGAAGCTGATCGAGTTGTCCCGAGACGCCGACGCCGCTCTCATCGAGGCGGCTCAGCCCTCCGCACTCAAGCTACCCGGTCACCTGACGCCCAAGCTGGCAGGAGAGATCGCGCGTCAGGCCGACGTCAAGCAGCTCATCATCACGCACCTCTACCCAGTGTGTGACGGCTACGATCTGGTGGCTGAAATTCGAAGCTCAGGCTATCAGGGTCGGGCGGCCGTGGCCCACGACGGCATGAAGATTACCTTATAGAAAAAAGGGAACAGTCTACACTGTCCACTAGAAATCTGGAAAATGTTGTCGATTCTCCACTTGGAAAAGGGACAGAGAAGACTGTCCCCATTTTTTTCAGGCGCCGGCCTGAGCGGCAACAGGGGCCTCGTGCTCCAGTATGGGAATGTCGCCGTTGTCTTCATGCAAAAACTTCCAGTAGCCAGGCTTGATCGATTCCAGCATCTCAGCCCGGGTCTTGACCTTCAGGG
>JAUXKG010000094.1 GCA_030624355.1 Acidobacteriota bacterium | reverse complement strand
GTCAGAGTGATAGCACCAGATCCAGGGCAGCGACAGAACCAGTAGACAAGTGGGCCAGTAGGTCTGCAATCCGCAATGAGACAGGAGTTGCAGAAGTTCAAAAACAGCAATTCCCAGCAACAGGTTGATCAGTAAAAGAAACAGAATGAGCGGCAGATAAAAAATGGCGAACAAGAGGAGTGGCAAGAGGATTGCCGCCGCCGCAATGCGTTGAATCATCGGGCGCTCTCGAAAGTGACCGATCGAATGCCTCCGTAGCGTCGCTCCCGTCTCTGAAACTCAAGAACAGCTTCCAAAAGATGTCTTTCGCGAAAATCCGGCCACAAGACTTCGGTCACGACAATTTCCGCATAAGCAATCTGCCAGAGAAGGAAGTTGCTCACACGCATTTCTCCGCTGGTGCGAATGAGGAGATCTGGCTCGGGAAGTCCAACAGTGTACAGTCGGCTGTCGATATCCTTTTCACCAATCGGATGATCTACCCCCTTCTCGAGCAAGCTGTTGAAACTGTCAACCAGTTCGAGTCTGCCGCTGTAGTTAAGCGCAACGACCATTTTGGTGCCCGTGTTGTCTCGAGTCTGCATCTCAGCAGCTGACAACGCAGTTTTGACGGAAGCCGGCAACTCGTGGATGCGGCCGATGGTCAAAAAGCGAATGTTGTTCCGGTGAATCGTATCCAGTTCCTTCTGGATGTACTCTTTGAGCAGATCCATAAGGGTACTGATTTCCTCTCGCGGCCTTTTCCAATTCTCGGCGGAGAAGGCGTAGAGGGTCAAGACGGGAATGGACAGCCGTGCAGCTGTTTCCACCACCGCTCGAACCGACTCAATTCCCGATCGGTGCCCTGCCACGCGTGGTAGATGGCGCTGCTTGGCCCACCGGCCGTTGCCATCCATGATGATGGCAATGTGACGGGGAAGTTTGTCAGGGTCGATGCTGGAGAGGAGTTCAGCCTCACGGCTGGAGGGATCCAACTTGTCTTCAAATTCTTTGAATAGCTGATTCATTGAAATTGGCCGTACTTTACCACACTGACGTCTCAGCGAAAACCTGGTGGCAGGGTCACACGAGACTGGAAACGACACCCCTCAGCGAGCAGTGGGCGGGGTGGGAAGGCGGGCTCTCATTTGTCCGATTTCTTGGAATCTACCGTGTAGTAAACTCTCATCAGAAAAAGACCGTGTGGCGGCGCGGTGGGACCAGCTGTTTTTCGATCTTTGGACTTCAGGATACCAGCAAGGTCGCTGGAATTCATCCGGTGCAGTCCGATCTCCAAAAGGGTTCCCACAAGGTTGCGAACCATGTGATGCAGAAATCCGTCAGCTTCGACTTGATAGCGAATGTGGTGTCCGCGATGGAGAATCCGCGAAAGAGACACAGTACGAGTTCGGCTTCTGACCGTTGTTGATGTCGCTGCGAAGCTGCTGAAGTCACGGGACCCCCGCAGATACTGTGCCGATTTCTGCATGGCCTCCAGATCAAGCGGTGCAGTGACATGGTGAACATAGCCGCGAAGAAACGGAGACAGCACACGGCCATTGTAGATGCGGTACTCGTAGCGTTTTTTCAGAGCGTTTCGCTGGGCGTGGAAGTTTGAGTCGACGTGTTCAACTCGCAGGACTCGAATGTCCCAGGGCAGAATTCCGTTGAGAGATGGTTTAAGTTTGGCGGTTGAGATCGTGTTAGGGAGTCTGAAATGTGCGCTCTGCCTCATAGCATGGACGCCTGAATCTGTTCTTCCGGCCCCTACTACGGAGACGGTTTTTCCGGTCATTTGACGCAGGGCGTCCACCAGGCAGCCCTGAACTGTCTGACGGTCTTTTTGTATTTGCCAACCAGCATAGCGAGTGCCGATGTATTGCAGTGTTATTCGGTAGGTGGTCATAACCTGTTTGTCCGGTAATCCTCTAGCCCGGCTTACGCACATGTTGTCTACTGCAGTGCAGCAATCATCCACGCTGACCGTGTTGTGCTTCCTTGGGCTCCTCGGCGTACTGCACGAGTACGCCTGTGGGGCCCTTCGTTGCCCGCCTTGTCATCGTGGCGCCTGCAGCACTTCGTCACGCCGCCTTCATCTGAGCGAAGTGAAGAAAACCTATGCATTGTCCGGGCTAAGCTCCATGCTACAATAAAGTGCAATCGGTTAATGGAGATTTAGATCATGTCTGGACATTCCAAATGGCATTCAATCCGACATAAGAAGGCCGCCACTGACGCCAAACGAGGGAAACTTTTTACTCGATTGATTAAGGAGATCAGTGTGGCTGCCCGTCTGGGAGGCGGAGATATTGAAGCCAATCCCAGGCTAAGATCCTCTGTACAGACGGCCAAGGATGCCAACATGCCTCTTGACAACATCAAACGGGCCATCATGAAGGGAACTGGCGAACTTCCGGGGCAGAGTTTCGAGACTGTAATTTATGAGGGGTACGGTCCTGGAGGTGTTGCTGTGATTGTCGAAGCGCTGACCGACAACAAGAACCGTACCGTGGCTGAAGTGCGCTATATTTTTTCCAAACAGGGAGGAAACCTGGGAGAAAGTGGCAGCGTGCTGTGGATGTTTGACAAGAAGGGGTACGTTGCTATCGATCAGCAATTGATTTCAGAAGAGAAACTGCTGGAGGTGGCCTTAGAGGCTGGTGCGGAGGATCTGCAAAGCGAAGGGGACAGCTTTGCTGTTTACACATCCTTTGAGAGTTTGGAATCCGTCAGACAGGCACTGGAGACGGCTGAAATCCCAGTCCTTTCGGCCGAGGTGACGATGATTCCACAGACCGAAGTTCGTCTAGAGGGTAAACAGGCAGAAAGAATGCTCCGTCTGATGGAGGCGCTTGAAGATCACGACGACGTGCAGAGTGCCTTCGCCAATTTCGATATTGACGACACGGAAATGGAAGCTCTGGCCAGCTCTTAGTCCGAATTATGCATAAACTGCATCACTCTTGAAGTCCTCTGTGATTCAGGGAACCAGGTCAGCGGCCAAGAGTATGATCACTCGGTGGTCATTTTAGGTGTAGACCCTGGTAGTCGAGTTACCGGCTACGGTCTCGTCCGAACCGAAGGGAGTCGTTTGTGCTGCCTCGGGTATGGAGGGATTACAGTGGCAGGTGGCAAACAGACCACCAGCTTCTCGGACCGGCTAAAACAAATCTATGACCAGCTCTCACTCATACTGGATCGATATTCACCTGCGATAATGGCGGTAGAGGATGTGTTTTTCGCCGTGAACGCGAAGAGTGCACTCAAGTTGGGTCACACTCGAGGAGTAGTGCTTCTGCTGGCAGCTCAGTTTGACATTCCACTTGTCGAGTACTCTCCCACAGCTGTGAAGAAGGCAGTGGTTGGATATGGACGAGCGGACAAGGGACAAATTCAGAGCATGATGCGTACTCTGTTGAATCTCAAGCAGGAACCTCAGCCTCATGACGCGGCCGATGCTTTGGCTGTGGCTCTATGTCATGTCTTCAGCAGATCACAAAACCGGCAGCTGCAAAAATACTGCCGTTCTCGCCGGTAAGAAAAAAGGGGGGGACAGAGTAGACTGTCCACTCTTCTCTTATGAAGGGGCTTCCGTAGTTCCCTCTGAGGCAACTGGTTTCTTTGGTCGAAACTGACCGATTCGTACCTTAGCCACCCGAAGGAGTTGATCCTTCCAGCGGTAGCCACGTTGCAGGACCTCAACGACCTTTTGGTCCAGGCTGGCGTCTTCGACCGGGACAATGTCAACTGCCTCTGCTTCATGTGGATCAAAAGGTTGATGGAGTAGATCCATGGATTCGATCCCAATGGATTGTAGCTTATCTAGAAACAGTTTCAGGTTGAGTCTAAGGCCTTCTTTGAGGTCTTTCAGACTGGAGTTCTCCTGAGCCTGCAGTGCTCGTTCAAAATTGTCAACCAATTCGAGAAAGTCATTCAGGAGTTCGATCTTTTCGTGCTGAAGTCGTTTGTCCATTTCTTGGCTCAAACGGAGGCGGAAGGCTTCATTCTCCTTGTCGAGCTGCTGAAGTTTCTCCTTGAGTCTTTGTTCAGCAAGTTCGGTTCTGGCGGCCAGTTCCTCTACCACGGAAGGATATTGGCGCTTCTTAACTCGGGCCTTCTCGACTGCTGAATCGTCCTGCACCCAGAATCGCCGGTCAGTAATCTGAAAAGGTTTCTCGTCTTTTGATTGCGACATTTTTTCTGTGACTAGGAGAAGAGAAGGGGCAGTCTACTTTGACCTCTCCTATCTCAAGTGATTTTTATTTGACGGGGCTTGCTGTCGCTCTGTTTGGGGATCTCGATCGTCAGAACCCCATCCTCGTGAGAAGCCTTGATCCCCTTCTGATCGATGTCACCCGGAAGAGACAGGCTCCGTTTGAAGATCCCGTACTGGCGTTCCATTCGGAAGTAGTCTTCCTTCTTGATTTCTTCGCTCAATTTTCTTTCCCCTCGCATGGTCAGAACATTGTTTTCCACCTTGATGTCGATGTCTGTTTTAGAGACCTCGGGAAGGTCAGCCTTTACAACGATTGCGAACTCGGTTTCGTAGATATCGACGACCGGTGCCCAGGCAGCCGAGGGAGCCTCTTCCTCTCCGGCCTGAGAGCGTAGAGTCTCATCAAAAAGCCGGTTCATTCGCTCCTGCAGAGAAATCAAATCTTGAAATGGATCCCAGCGGGTTATCGTCACGGGCGCCCTCCCTCGTCAGCTCACTCGGCGCGCAGAAGTCCTTAGCATCCTGTGGTCCATCACCTGACCTTCCAAGACCGGGACATCCCTTCTGCTTACAGCCGGAATGAGACGTAAGTACTCCAATCACAATAAGATCTGAGTTGTGTGCTGTCAAGTTTGTGTTCTCGAATCCCGGATCTTATATAAACATTGTAGCGGTCGATTTTTTTGGGGTGACGAGTGAGAGCAAGATCGGTCGACGAAGAGTCAAAGCGAGGGAGAGACTATGGATATGAATCGTCTTACTGAGAAAGTTCAGCAGGCACTGAGTGCTTCCCAGACGAAAGCACTTAAAGACAGCCATTCTCAGATTGATGTCGAACACTTATTGGGAGCCCTTCTCGAGCAACCCAGAGGTTTGGCTGTTTCAATATTCAACAAAGCAGAGATCAGTCTGGAAGGAATCAAGGAGCAGATTGCGAAGGAACTGGCTGCCTTACCCACCCTTTCCGGTCTTTCCGGAGAAACCGACCAGGTTTACATCAGCGGACGACTGAACCTCCTGTTGTCAAAGGCCCAAGAAGAAGCAAAAGGACTGAAGGACGACTTTATCTCGGTTGAGCACCTGCTGTTGGCAATGACTGATGACACAGAGGCCGCCGGCCGAATCCTCAGAGAATTCGGGGTGACTCGTGACCGTCTGATGTTGGCTCTGCGGGAAGTCCGCGGTAGTCAAAGAGTGACCTCTCCGAATCCGGAAGGTACGTATGAAGCTCTGGAGCGATACGGCCGCGATTTGACGCACGATGCGAGCCAGGGAAAATTGGATCCGGTTATCGGCCGGGATGAGGAAATTCGGCGTGTTGTACAGGTGCTGTCGCGGCGAACTAAGAATAATCCGGTGCTTATTGGAGATCCGGGAGTGGGAAAAACTGCCATCGTGGAAGGTTTGGCGCAGCGTATCCTGCGAGGAGACGTTCCGGAAGGGCTGAAGAATAAGCGAATTGTGGCCTTGGACATGGGTGCCCTAATCGCGGGTGCCAAGTATCGAGGGGAGTTTGAGGAGAGGCTAAAAGCGGTTCTCAAGGAGGTTCAGGAATCGAGGGGCGAGGTCATTCTCTTTATCGACGAGTTACACACAGTTGTTGGAGCTGGAAAGGTCGAAGGAGCGATGGATGCAGGAAACCTTCTAAAGCCCATGCTGGCTCGAGGAGAACTACATTGCATCGGAGCAACCACTCTTGACGAGTATCGCAAGCATCTTGAGAAAGATGCTGCTTTGGAGCGACGATTTCAGCCCATATGGGTGGATCAGCCGTCGGTAGAAGATACCATTTCCATTTTGCGCGGGTTGAGCCAGTGCTACGAGATCCATCACGGTGTTCGAATCAAGGATTCCGCGCTGGTGGCGGCTGCCGTTCTTTCCAATCGCTACATCGCCGACCGTTTTCTTCCCGACAAGGCTATTGATCTGATCGATGAGGCAGCTGCCAAGCTGCGAACTGAAATTGATTCTGTGCCTGTTGAGTTAGATGAGGTGCAGCGTCGGGTGATGCAACTGGAGATTGAACGGGAAGCCTTAAGGCGTGAGACAGATCGGGCTTCCAAAGAGCGCCTGGGTAAACTGGAAAAGGAGTTGGCTAATCTGAGAACTGAGAGCGACACGCTACAGGCTCAGTGGCAGGCCGAGAAAGACACGGTCCAACGCCTGCGCTCCATTCGCGAACAGATCGAGAAAACGCAGAAAGAGATTGAACAGGCGGAACTTCAGTACGACCTGAATCGGGCAGCTGAGCTCAAGTACGGTAAGTTGACGCAGTTGGAAAAGGAGCTTGAAGAGGAAGAGCAGCGGTTGGTGAAGAAGCAGGTGGAAAGTCGACTGCTGAAGGAAGAAGTGGAAGATGAGGATATTGCCGACGTCGTCAGTCGCTGGACTGGAATCCCTGTCTCCCGGTTGCTGGAGGGGGAGATGCAAAAACTTCTTCAGCTCGACGATGAACTTCATCGTCGAGTGATCGGTCAGGATGAGGCGGTGACAGCCGTAGCGGAGTCTGTCATTCGAGCTCGATCCGGTCTCAAGGATCCCAATCGTCCGATTGGCAGTTTTATCTTTCTGGGACCGACCGGAGTAGGAAAGACTGAGCTGGGACGGGCACTGGCGCAGTTTTTGTTCGATGATCAGGCGGCGATGGTACGACTGGACATGTCTGAGTATCAGGAACGTCACACCGTCTCCCGACTGGTTGGAGCACCTCCGGGCTATGTAGGCTACGAAGAGGGGGGACAGCTCACTGAGGCCGTTCGGCGGCGCCCCTACTGTGTGGTTCTATTGGATGAGATGGAAAAGGCCCATCACGATGTTTTCAATATGCTGCTGCAGATTCTCGACGAGGGACGGCTGACCGATGGGAAGGGAAGGACCGTCGATTTCAAGAACACCATTGTGATTATGACCTCCAACCTGGGTAGTGAGCGGATTCTGGAGTATGCAGGTGCCTTCCAGGGTGAAGCCTATGAAGAGATGAAGGGGACTGTTCTGGAAGAGCTTGGGCAATGCTTTCGTCCGGAGTTCCTAAACCGAATCGACGAGACGATTGTTTTCCATGCTCTGTGTCAGGATCATCTCAAACAGATTGTGGATATCCAGTTGGATGAGCTGCGCCTGCGCCTGGCAGAGCGAAAGATCAGCATTGAGTTGACCGATGAGGCGCGAAACTTTCTGGTACGCGTTGGCTATGATCCGAAGTTTGGGGCGCGACCTTTGAAACGAGCGATTCAAAAAGAGCTCAAGAGTCCTCTAGGTCGCCTAATCATTCAGGGACAGGTGGCTGAGGGACAGGCAGTGAGGGTGGACTTCGACTCTTCCAAGACAGAACTGACGTTCCAGCCGCAAGAGACAGCCTCCCCGGAGGAGCCACCGGTACTGGTAGAAAAGACTTAATCTAGCCCGGATCATGCCTAGGTTGTCTACTGCAGTGCAGCTCGCCTTCATCTGAGCGTAGTGAAGAATCATCCACGCTGACCGCATTGTGCTGCCTTGTTAACACGGATTCCACGGATTAACGAACACGGATTGACACAGATTCGGAGGTTTGTGAGTGGCACGCCTTGTCATCGTGGCGCCTGCAGCACTTCGTCACGCCGCCTTCATCTGAGCGCAGTGAAGAAAACCTATACATAATCCGGGCCTTGATCATGCGTCACTCGGGCTAATTATCCTGTCAGTTGTCAGCTGTTAGGATCCCGCAGGTCACGGGATCAGCAATACCTGGCCCAGAAAGATCTTGTGAGGGTTGTCAATGG
>JAUXKG010000247.1 GCA_030624355.1 Acidobacteriota bacterium | reverse complement strand
TGATGGGGGCGGCGGTCAGAGGACAGGTCGAAACAGTCCGGAGCTTGCTCAAGTTTGGTGCAGACACGAATGTGAAGGCCAACAATGGCAAGACGGCCCTGCGGTGGGCTTCGGAAGTCGGCCAGCTGGAAATTGTCGAGTTGCTCCGCAAGAGCGGAGCCAAAGAGTGAGGGCCTGGATTATGCCTGATCCGGGCTAATTACCTCTTCGAGTTCAAAGACCGGATAGGACTGGCTCACCGGAATGTACGACTCAACCGGGCTGCCGGCCTCCACAGAAAAGTATTGCTGGACCTGTGCCGCATACCTTTCCAAGTATTCCTTCAACAGATCAGGTTTTCGTTCTTCACCGACTTCCCTGACCCGATACTCCTTCAACTGCCTACCCCGTTTCAGATGAATGGTAGGAGCTTTCCTGGCGTTTCTTACCCACTGGGTGTCACCTCGCGGAGCCACCAGATAGGTGACTCCAGCTACCTCCATCAGGTTGACGGGCGTTTTATACATTCTCCCGGTCTTGCGGCCGGCCACCTGCAGCAGATGCAGATACCCCGGCCCCCACCCAGGCCCGCCAAAAGGCCCAACAGCCTGTTCAGGAGATGCTCGGTTGGTGTTGGCTTCAAGTAATGCTTGGAGTTCATCTTTCCTACATCAGGCAGTCTGCAACACCCTGAGGCACGATGACAAGAGGACCGCCCGCGGTTAGGCCCGGATCATGCATAGGTTGTCGTGACGAAGGGCCGCAGGCGCCGCGATGACAAGTCGTGCAACGCGGGGCCCCGCAGGTGTACTCGTGCAGTACGCCGAGGAGCCCAAGGCAGCACAACGCCGTCAGCGCGGATGATTGCGGCACTGCAGTAGACAATCTATGCATGATCTGGGCTAGGCCGTTGTTGACCACTGTGAGTCTTTATTCTATAAGGAGTGCCTCGGCCCATTGAAGAGAAAAAGGGAACAGTCGACTCTTTCCCCTTTTCCAAAAGGAGAATCAACAGCGCATGAACACCCAGCCCTCTCTAATGGCCGACTACCGGGTTCTCGACCTCTCCACCAAAATGGGAGCGCTGTGCGGCAGACTCCTGGTCGAACTGGGAATGGAGGTCATCAAGGTGGAACCCCCTGGAGGAGATCCCTCCCGCAGGGAACCACCTTTTGCCTCTGAGGGTGAAGACCCTGAGAGCAGTCTCAGGTTCCTCTACCTGAACGCAGGCAAGCGCGGCATCACGCTGGATCTGAGCTGCCCACAGGGCCGGGAGCTCTTTCTGGACCTGGTCGAGTACTGCGACGTGGTTTTGGAAAGCTACCCCCCAGGTTACTTGGAAAAGCTGGGCCTGGACTATCCCACCCTCTGTCAACGCCAGTCAAAACTGATACTGGCCTCAATCTCCCCCTTCGGCCAAAGCGGTCCCTACCGTGACCATCTGGGGCCCGACCTGGTCACTACCGCCATGGGCGGACTCCTCTACATCAGTGGTGATCCGGATCTTCCCCCTTGTATGCCGCCTGAGACCCAGTCCCACTACTACGGCAGTCTGTGTGCCGCCTACGGAATTATGCTGGGACTGTGGCAAAGGGAAACCAAGGGAGTGGGAACCCATGTGGACGCTTCCGTTCAGGCCGGGCTGGCACTTCACGAGCACGTGGCCTTCACCTACTCTCTGGAGGGGCAGATCAGAGAACGGGCCGGCAGCCAGCACCATCACGTGGCCCCGGCCAATCTGTTCCCCTGTCAGGACGGCTACATTTCGATCTTTGCCACTCAGCAGCACTGGCCGGCACTTCTAGAAATCTGGGAGGATCATCCGAGTGAGCTGGATGACCCCCGCTGGCTGGACAACAGCGAACGCCGTGGCCAGGCAGAACGGATCAACGAACTGATGGCTTCCTTCACATCCCGGTACCGAAAGGACGATCTGACTCTGATGCTGCAAAAGCAGGGCATTCCGGCCCTGCCGGTCAACTCGCCATCCGAGTTCATGAAGGAACCCCAGGTCCAGGATCGCGAATTCTTCGCCCCGGTAACCCACCCGCGAGTGGGCACCTTCCAGCAGGCGGGGGCTCCCTTCAGGATCAACGGTCAGCGCCCGGGCCCGCTGCCTGCTCCTCTACTGGGACAGCACAACCGGGAGATTTACTGTAGCCAGCAGGGACTCGATCCTCAGCGGTTCGAGATGCTGGCCTCACAGGGAGTGATCTAGTTTGAACACTACCAATCGAATATTGGAAGGAGTTCGCATACTGGCCTTCACCAATGGCTATGCCGGGCCCGATGCCGGACGACTGCTGGCTCAGTACGGAGCGGAAGTGATCAAGATAGAATCACACAACAAGGGACTGGATACCTTTCGCTCCTACAGAACCAGTGAGAGCCTGGACGCCGCGCCGCGCTTTGTCGAGTGCAACCTCTGCGTGCGCTCGGTTACCATTAACTTGAAGCATCCCATCGGAGTGAAGCTGGCCAAGGAGCTGGTTGGGCATTCCCAGGCCGTCCTGGTCAATTTTCGGCCCCAGGTGATGGACCGTCTGGGACTTGGCGACCAGGAACTGAGGACCGTCAACCCGGGAATCATTGTGCTCAAGATGCCGGGACTGGGGGACACGGGCCCCAAGAAACTGTTTGGCAGCTGGGGCTTCAACCTCAACGCCTTCTCCGGTATGACCTATCTATGGAACCATCCTGGTCAACCTCGCCCGGTGGGGAGCCAGGGTGTTTACCCCGACCATCTGGGATTCATTCTGGCGCCAACGCTATTGATGGCGGCCCTGCTTCATCAGAGAGCCACGGGAGAAGGGGTGTCGATCGATCTGGCCCAATCGGAAGCAACCGCTTACATGCTGGGGGCAAGTTTCCTGGCCAGCGCCCTGGGGCAACAGCCCCAACCGCTGGGCAACCACGATCCGGCTGCGGCTCCTCATGGATGTTACCGCTGCCAGGGCCAGGAGCGATGGTGTGCCATCTCGGTCCGGACTGAACAGCAGTGGAAGACCTTTTGCCGACTGATCAGCCAGCCGGAACTGGCTGAGGATCCCAGATTCTGCGATCGGACCGCTCGCCTGAACAATGCATCTGAACTGGATGAGATAGTTGAACAGTGGACTCGAACCAGAAGCAGCGAAGAGATCTTCAGACAACTTCAGGCCCAGGGTGTCCCTGCCGGTATTGTTCAGACGGGCGCTGACCTGCTGGACGACCCTCAGCTTCGCCACCGGGACTATTTCGAAGCCTTCACCGACAGTCCGGTCGGACCCTTCGAGATCCCTCGGAGCCCCCTCAAATTCCAAACCATGGTCGATGAACCCCTCAAGCTACCCTCTCCTCTGGGAGCCGACACCGAAGCAGTTCTTGGAGATCTCCTGGGACACGACAAGCAGAGCATAAAGAGGTGGCGGAAGGAAGGCGTGCTGCGCTGACGAGGAAAGAATAGTTATGTGTCCAAGCGTGGAGAACACTATTATTGAGACACGAACATCGAGCTGACTCGAATAAGGTGAGGACCGGAATTTCGGAGCCTATATACAATCACATTCAATAAAGAGGATAGATAGGGAGGAGACCTATGGCTGAAGCGAAGGAGAAAAGAAGCTATGAAACAGTTCTTGCTCAAACCGAGAACTCTGTCACTACCGTTACACTGAATCGTCCGGAGAAAAAAAACGCCATGAGCCCGCAGATGCACAGGGACATGAGTGCACTGCTGGCCGAGCTTCGTTATGACGACGAGACCCGTGTCATCGTGATCACCGGTGCCGGAGAGAGTTTTTGTGCCGGTCAGGATCTCAAGCAATACTTCGTGGAGCTGGACAAATTGCCGGCCAGCGAGCGGGACGAGGTCAAACGCCTGTCGGGATGGAGAGGCGACGGAATTCGAAACATGCCCAAACCGGTTGTGGCCATGGTCAACGGCTGGTGCTTCGGTGGGGCTTTCACCATCATCACCTCATGCGACATCGTGATCGCAGACCAGGAAGCAATCTTCGGCCTCTCAGAAGTCAACTTCGGGTTCTTTCCGGGAGGCGAGGTCACCAAGGTTCTGACCGAACATCTACAACCCAAGCACGCCCTCTACTATTCCATGACCGGGAAACCCTTCGATGGAAAAGAGGCGGAGCGAATCGGTCTGATCACCAAGGCGGTCCCCGGGGCAGAGTTGGAGAAGGAGACCCAGGAGGTGGTGGACTCGCTTTTGGAGAAGGACCCGCTGGCACTGCAGGCCGTCAAAGAAGCCTGGCACAACAGCGTGACGGCACCCTCCCCGGTCGCTCACAAGCTGGCCATGCTGATAGCCGAGAGCGTCAAGAACAAGCAGGGAGGCCGGCCCGGAATCAAACAGTTTACCGATAAAAAGTATCGCCCGGGACTGGACAGCTACAACTGGGAGAAGAGCTGACCAGCTAACAACTGACCTATGGCCTGCGGCCGCTGACAGCTGACAAGGGACAGGGGACAGGCTGAGGATCTTCAGAGTGGTTCCAGGCCCAGCCAGTAAAACAGCATGCCATCGTGCCAGGAAACATGAATCACCTGGTCGAAGATTCCCAGCAGGAAGACCACAGTAGCCAAGGTCAGGAGAAGGGATAGCCACCATTTTTCTCCGGCTGTCTTCAGGTAGAGCAACATGAAGAGAGGAAGGGCGACCTTCTGGCCCAGCAACCAGACTCCCGGAACCAGTCCCAGCAGCCAGGCAAAAATGATGATGGTTCGCCTCAGAGCCTGGCCGCTCATCAGCGCCTCTTCCAAATAAAGGTCCCCCTGGACACCGGGACCTTTCCCGGAAGTATGCCTTCCACTACCTTTGCCCAGCCACACGACCAGGCTGACCACTATGGCTAGAAC
>JAUXKG010000207.1 GCA_030624355.1 Acidobacteriota bacterium | reverse complement strand
TGTATCCCGACATTTTCAGAGGCGTATTTTCATTGATGGTCCAACCGGGTGACGTTCCCGGACTCCGGCTGCCTGGACCTGTCCCTGCCCTCGGATTCGCCATGATGGTCTATGCCAGTGCTGATCTGGCAGAGGACTCCGCCTACACCATTGTCACGACCCTGTTGGATCACGCAGAAGAGGTTCAGTCCATCGCCGGTGCCACCAGAAATTTCTCTCTCCAGAGTGCCCTGCCTCCAATTGATATCGTGGGAGAAGTCCCCTATCACCCGGGTGCCATCAAGGCCTTTCGAGAACTCGGGTTGTGGACGGAAGAACATGAGAAGATGCAGCAGGCTCTGTTGGAGTAAAAAAAGGGACAGTCTGCTCTCTGTTACTTGGAAGCGGTTGAAAAGCGAACGCTAAACTCGGCCCCGGGCCGGCGGTTGGTCACGTCGACACGGACTTTCATGGCATCCGCCAGCATCTTGACCAGTGACAGGCCGATTCCGGTGCCCCGAGTGGTGCGGGTCATCTCGTCGTCGATGCGATAGAACTTCTCGAAAATTCTTTTAAGCTTCCGGCGGGGGATGCCAGGCCCGAAATCCCTGACGCGAATATAGCAATCTGTTCCTACCTGGCTGACCGTCAAAACAATCTTTTTGCTTTCCACTTCCTTGGAAAACTTGATGGCGTTGTCAATGAGATTGATCAGAATCTGAGTCAGAGCATCGCTGTCGGCTTGAATCGGTTTCGGGTCCCCTTCTACAACTGTTTCAATTTGAAATCCGGCTCCCCGGACTTGATTACTCAAACGATCCACAACACTGGAGACGAACTTAACCGGATTGCAGGCCGTCAGGTTCATCTCCCACTCGTTTCGCTCCAACTCGGCCAGGGTCAGAACGTTTTGAATTAGCCGGCTGAGACGCTCACTCTCATCATGGATATGCTGGTAGTAGCGCTGCTTTTTCTCTTCCTTGACCCAATCTTCCATCAGCATCTCACCATACATTCGGATTGCCGTGAGCGGAGTCTTCAGTTCGTGGCTGACCGCCGAAACAAAATCACTCTTCTTTTGAGACAGCTCCATCTGGGTGGCAGTCAGCCGGTAGATCCCGAAAAAACCTCCGACAAACAGGAGAGAAAGAAAGAGGGCCAGGAAGTTTACGATTCGATGACCCGGGCTCCGGGGAAGCTTGTCCACGGTAACAGCCAAATGGAAATCGCTCAGAGGGTGAGGTAAGGCGGAGCCGTAAAGCAACAGAGGTTTTTCAGTTGTCGCCTCCAGAGCAGCCGATGGCATGGGCTGACCCTGGTAAAACAGCAGGTAAGAGGCCGTGCCCGGCAGTGCCGAGTTCATAAGGGCGGGTCTCATTTGAGCCTCGATCAACTCTGGAAGACGGGCTATAAATCCCTGAGTGTAGCGCCGCTCCCGTGCCCAGACCTTCCGGTAAAAGGCCAGCCACTCTCCATCGATGAGCTGGGTCTGAAAGGGATCCACCTCAACCACCACTTCCGGCTCTGAACGAATGTCATCGTTGCGATAGCCGGTCTCATCTCCCACTTCCAGAGCACCGCTCTCCCGCCTGCCGGCTGCACGGTATCGCGGAGAATCGGAAGGTTGAGGCGAAGCGCTTTGAGCTTCCAACTGATCCAGATCGGCCGAGTAGACATCCTTGAGCTTGGAGTCAAAGACTTTCGCCTGTTGGGGTGAGGCTTTTTGAACCTGACGTTTGAGATAACTGCTGCTCTCGGCCCTGTCTTCCTCCTCGCTCAATCCCATGGATACGGTCGGCTGGGAAGCCTCCCGGTAGTATTTCCGCTCCAGACTGGCATCCGCGCTGGATTCGATGTTTTTCCTCAAATCGGCAAATCTTTCCTTTACAGACTCGTTGGATTTCTTTTGTTGCGGCTCCTCCCGCTGACTGCGCAAACCACTCGGGGGTAAAAAGGGCTGATCCTTGAGCAGCCCGGCCAGTTGGTCTCTTACCTGCTCACGCTCTTTTTTAAGTGGAACAACCATCCCATCCGCGGTAGTCTCCTCCGGTAAAAGAGGCGTGTGAAAGCTTCCGTCCGGATCGATCTGGTAGTATCCCAAGATTCCGGGAATGTCAGATTCCACCGGAAAATCGGCCAATGGAGACAGATTCAGCCCTTCCTGCTGAGGAACGGGCCGTTCCGCGACATGAACGTAGCGGTAGTGGGTGTAGGGACGCTGCTCCTCGTCGGCAAGATTCTCTTCAAGTCGTTGATGGACGGTAGCCATCAGGCCTTCGGTCGTCTTGCGATAAAAGAAGAAAGACTCCTGCTCCAAATTTCCGTAAGTGTGCCTTAACAGTATGGCAATGGGAAGGGCCAGCAGAATAAAGAAAAATACGAAGTAGAGGCGCAGCTTTTTCATCCCTGCACCTTCAATTGATAACCCTCGCCACGAACCGTCACCAACAGCTGGGGCTGGCTTGAATCCTTCTCGATCTTGCGCCGAAGCTTGGCCACGTGGATATCCACTGTTCGCGTTTCCAGGTAGTCCACATTGGCATAGCCCCACACTTCCCGCAGCAGCTCCTGCCGGGAAACAGGACGCGTTCCATGGCTGCTCAGGTACACCAGAATCTCCAGCTCCCGGCGGGTGAAAAGGATCTCCTTTCCATTCCGGGTGCCACTCAAACGTTCCGGATGAATGACCAGATCTCCCAAACTGAAGGCCTGCATATCGGTGTGCAGTTTGCCCGATCGCCTGAGAACCGCCGCCACCCGGGCCACCAGCTCTCTGACCGAGAAAGGCTTGGGAACGTAGTCGTCTGCTCCCAGTTGCAGCCCCTCGATGATGTCTTCTTCCGAGGTCTTGGCGGTAAGCATGATGATGGGCAGATGCCGATCAGCCTCACGAATCTTATTACAGATGCTGAACCCATCCAGACCGGGAAGCATGATGTCCAGAAGAATCAGGTGATATCCACCCTGCAGTGCCATTTCCAGGCCCGAGATGCCCTCAACGGCAGTCTCCACCTCGTATCCATTGTAGACAAAGACATCGGCCAGCCCCTGCAGGATTGCCTCTTCATCCTCGATGATCAGCAGTCTGGGCTTGGTCTTCATGTCCTTCATTGTAATGCCTTTGTGATCGGACATGTGTAAACCGATTGTAAAAATCGGCACCCGTCTTTTTTACAGAGAACTGTCTTCAACCTCACAGTTGAGCAACGTTAACCTGGTATGAGTGAGGTGGTCCACGGGCCGCCCAAGACAACACAAACGTAATGGAAAGGAGAACAACATGAACGTAGTAAACAGACTCACATCATTCGGAAGATCCAGGAGGGGCGGAACACTGGTCTTGCTCCTGGGTATCCTGGCAACAGTCATCTGGGTTCAGGTGCAAGCAGGAGCCTTTACCGGATACGGGGGCGTGGGCAATAACACCCAGCAGTGGTCTGTCCATCCCAGAACCGGTGTTCAGCTGCGAGCTTCCCTGTCGCAGCCCATGATCGTCCAGGGCAGTGATGGTACGGTCTATCTCGACCTGTCCGTCATGACCCCGGCACTATCACGACCGGATGCTCTCAGAATGCCCACCGACGTCGTGATCATTCTGGATCGAAGTGGTTCCATGGGAGAAGACAACAAGTGGAGGTATGCCACAAAGGCTGTCCATTCCTTGTTGGATCGACTCATGAAGAATGACCGTATCGCTCTGATCACCTTCGACAGCGGGGCCCGTGTTCAGTCGCCTTTGATCTGGGCCAACTCCCGCAACGTACAGCGCTTCAGAGACATCGTGAACAGTCTGAGTATTGGAGCTTCCACCAATATGGGTGAGGCGCTCCTGTTCGGCGAAGACATGGTTCAAGCCTCCATCTCTTCCGATCGGCGACGGCGTGTCATTCTCCTATCGGACGGTCACGCCAATGCCGGCATCGTGGATCCTGCGGCACTGGGCGCCATCGCCAGACGGATCGCCGACCACGGCAGTGTTGTGTCGACGATCGGCATGGGACTCGGCTTCAACGAAACCCTGATGGCTTCCCTGGCAGACCACGGCATGGGCAGTTTCAGTTATCTGGAGCACCTGGAATCTCTGGGAACGATCCTGGCCAAGGAGTTGTCCGATTCTCGTGACATCTACGCCGACGGCTCCGAGCTGCGAATTGATCTGCCGACCGGTGTGGAGCTTGTCGAGGCCGCCGGTTACCCCTTTGTCCTGGAAGGCCGAACGGCCGTGATTCGAACCGGCCAACTTTTCCAGGATAGTTCAAAGAGCTTCATGGCAACTCTCCGGGTCGCCAACCACGTCCCGGCCGAGTACATCATTGGCGATATCAGCTTGAGCTACCGCTCCGATGGCCGCACCTACCGGCAACAGGTCGGATCCGCGGACTTGAAGATTGCCTGCGTACCTCCCGAACAACAAGAGGAGGCCATAGCGTCGATCGACAAGGATGTCTATCGGGATGCCTGGATAAAGAACAACCTGGGCTCGGTCATGAGAAAGCTCGGCGACTTTGTTCGCAGCGGAGAGAAAAGCAAGGCTGAGAAGCTGATGAGATCCTACAGATACCGCCTCGAGGCCGCTGATGCGGCAGTGCCCGGCTTGAAGAAACAGGCGGGACGCGAGCTGGACGAGTTGGAGGCGCGGGTGGACGATGCCTTTCAGGGTGCCGACCAAAAGATCAAGCAGAACCGCGCCGCCAAGGAATTCCTGGGTGCCAGTCAGCAGCTTCAAAGAGAAGTCAACAAGAACAGCAAATAAGGAGGAATATCATGGCCATTGCCAATCGTGTCAAACGCCTATTTCATGCCGATGTCAACGCCGTTCTCGACATCATCGAAGAGCCGGAAGCGATTCTCAAGCAAGCCATCCGGGAGATGCAGGAGGCCCTCGACCTGAAGAGGGCCCGGCTGGCCAGAGACCGAAAGCATCTCAGCTCACTCAAGGCCAGCGAATCCCATCTGAAGGAACAGCTGGCAAAGGTGCAAAAGGATCTGAAGCTTTGCCTCAAGGAAGGTTCCGAGGAGCTTTCCCGCAAAACCGTGGGGCGAAAGCTTGCTTTCGAAAAACAGCTGGCGGTTGTCGAAAAACGCATCTCCACGGGCGAGAAGCTGTCTGAGCAGCAATCCCGGGAAATCGATCTTCAGCAGGACCAGCTGGAGTCGATTGTCGAGAAGGCCAAGCTGTTTGTACCCACCGCAGAGGAGGATTCGGCCTTTTCCGTAGCCGAGTCCATCCTCTCCACGGCCGAGCATCGTGCCGGCTATCCGGGTACCGGTGGCATGCAGGTCAGCGAGGAAGAGATTGAACTGGAGTGGATCCGGATACGCGACAGCCTCAACAAGGGAGGTGCCTCATGAAAC
>JAUXKG010000407.1 GCA_030624355.1 Acidobacteriota bacterium | reverse complement strand
GGGGCTTGCAATTCCGCCTTGACCAGCAACCTTAAGGATTCCAACAGGCTCTCGGCGGTGAAGGTGCGCGTCTCGGCAGTCTGAGGAAAGGATTCCAGCAGGGACAGATTGCTCTCCCCAAAATAACGTCCCAGGACTGCCGAGATCTGCTGGGGTGTGATCGCCTCCAACTGCTCAGCCAGGCGATCACGATTGAGATAGCTTCCCAGTGACTGATGATCGGCCAGCAAATAAGCCCGCTCTTCCAGGCTCTGCAGCCGCTTGTAGTGATCCTTCAGCAAAAGCGCCTTGGCCCGCTCAGACTGCCCCGCAGAGACCCCTGAACTCTTGAGCCGCTGCAAATGGCTAAGAACCTGAACCTCGGCCCGGTCTACTTTTTCCGGAAAAGGATTGAGAGAAATGGAAAAGGTCCCACCGCTGCGAAAGGCTTCCATTTTGACCCGAACATCAAAGACACTGGATTGCTCTCCCAGCATCAGCCTCTTCAGCGGGGCGCCGTGGCCTTCTCCCAGGACATAGGAGAGAAGCAGCAGCGGTTGATAGTCTTTACTGGAGCGTCCCGGAATTTGATAAGACAGCCGGATCAAGTGTCGTCCTTCTCCTCTCAGATGGCGATATCGAAAGGAGGACTGCGCTGATACCTTCCTCGAGGCCGCCGGCAGCGGCTTCTGAGACTTCACGGCCTTCATGGAAGCGTAAAACTCGGCCACCTTCTCCAGCACCTGTTCTCGGCGCACCTGCCCTGAAACCGAGAGGATGAGATTGGCAGGCTGGTAGTAAACGGCATGAAATTGCGTGAGCTTCTGACGGGCCTGCTCGGCCTCCTGGAAGCTGAAAAGCTCTGGCTCATCCACAGCCGGATCGCGCCCGGCCTCCTGCAGCGGATCGATCGGCTCTCCCGACTGCCATTCGAAGGCCCATTCAGGCCGCATCCTCTCAGCCTGAGACTTCTGCGCCAGTGCCTGTGCTTCCCACTCGATCTTTCCCACCTCAAAATCCGGTGTCTTCAACAGATCGGCCTGGAGTTCCAGGAGTTCGGTTAGCTTCTCGGCAGGCCCGATCGCTGAGAGCACGGTACTGTCAGGGCCGGCCCGGACCCGAAAGAGCGCACCCGTATCCTTGATTTCATCCACCACCGGACTTCGATAGGTGTACAACTGTCCCAGCAGCCGGCTGATGCCCCGATCGTCACTCGATAGCTGCCCGTAGCCGCTTTTGACATAGACCAGAACTGCCACCAGCGGATCCAGTGGCTGCTCTTCGATGAGCACCGTCAAGCCGTTGTGCAGCACGGCACGGGTCAAGCTCCCCTTGTTTTCTTGCGTTTGAAAGGCCTTGAAGTATTCAGGCGCAGCTCCGGCTCTGCGCTGAGCCAGACTCTCAACCTGCAGGCCCGCCAAGGCGGCCAGAATGCAGCAGCCCAGAAGGGGTGACCACTTCATAGGCAAAATCGTACCAACACCCAAGAGGCAAAAGCAATCCAACCGGCAAGAGCCGAAAACCATTGAGCCGCATATCTTTCACACCATTAGTGAAGGTCCGGATGGGTAGCCCGTCGTCAACTTTTAGACTTGTTGTATGATGGTTGAAGTCAGCACAATGAAAACCAAGGAACTGGACGAGCAGCAACTCATCGAGGGACTGAAAAGCCACGACCCGAAGACCATCGACGAGTTTGTGGCGCACTTTTCGCGCCCCCTGTTTGGAATCATCCTGAACTACACCAAGAATCCCGCGGATGCCGAGGAGCTCCTGCAGGACACCCTGCTCAAGATCATTCGAAAAATCGACACCTTTCGAGAGGAGAGCACCCTGTGGCCCTGGATCAAGCGTATCGCGGTCAACAACTCCATCATGTGGCTAAGGAAAAATCGAACGCGACGCCAGCGGCAGGTGAACCTGGAGGATATGGGACCTCACTTTTCCGAGGAGGGCTACTACCAGGGTCCCACTGCCAGTTGGCCGCTCGACCCGGAAGACGTCATGTTGAATTCGGAATTGTCGAGTAATCTGTATGAGGCCATTCAATCGCTGCCCTTCGAGTATCGGATGCCCATGGTGTTGCGGGACATCGAAGGGTATCCCATGAAGCAGATTTCCTCGCTTCTGGGACTGAAGGAAGCCACCGCAAAGACTCGCGTGCATCGAGCTCGGCTATTCGTGCGAGAAAAGCTGGCCAACTATTTCGAGGGAAAGTAATGAAACATTTCTTGAATTGCAAAGAGTGTGCGGACTTGCTGCTCGACTACCTTGAGGGAAACCTCGAGCCACAGACCCACGACAAACTGGAGAAACATTTTGCCGGCTGCTCTCCCTGCCTGAGCTTTCTGAAGAGCTACCAGACCTGTTCCCAGATGGCCCAGCAACTGCGGGATCAACAGGTCCAGATCCCCTCGGCATTGGAAGACCGCCTCAAGTCTTTCCTGAAGGAAGAAGTCGCCAAAGACTAGCCCATCCCGCCAACCGCCTCCACCCGCCTAGCTTAGAAGACTCAGCGCAACAACACGTAGATCGCTCCCAGTCCCCCATCTTCCGGCCGTGCCGATGCGTAGGCCACCAGGTAGCGCGACAGCCGTTTGGTGGACAACCATCGGGGAATGTGTGTTTTGAGTACCGGGATATGATTGCGAGAGTTGTTCCCCTTGCCATGAATGACGCGAACACAGGTCACACCCTCTCGACTGCACTGGCGCAAAAACTGCTCCAACTCTTCGAAGGCCTCTCGCCTGTAAAACCCATGCAGATCCAGCTCGGCCCGCACCGAGAATTCCCCCTCTCTGAGCTTCCTGAGCAGAACCTGATCCCACTGCCGAGGTCCGCCCTCCAGGTAACCGGCTCTCTCAAATCCTTCCACCGCTCCGTTTTCAAGGTACTCGCGAAGCAGATCCCGGGGCAGAATGATCTTTCCCCCACTCGCCAGCTTCCGGGCCGCTACGCTCCCACACCGCTGCTTCACCCTCTTCTCGAGCGGCCTGACCCGAGCCATGGCCTGGCGAAAACACTCTTCATCGCCAATATTGTCCGGGAATTCCAGTATCGGAGGGTTGCACTTGTAAAAGAAGGTTGTCTCATCCTTCACGCCCGTCACCTCCTCTTTTTAACTGATTCTATCCTTATACCACAGCAGCCCGAATCGAATCCTCCCCGTTCAGAGCGGGCT
>JAUXKG010000184.1 GCA_030624355.1 Acidobacteriota bacterium | reverse complement strand
TTGTCAAAACAAACAGCCGGGCCACTCATTCCTGTCTGGCCGACTGCTTTCGAATGCTGACGATGTTGCGGGCCATGGAGGCCAGAAAATCCATGGCCAGCTGGAAATGATCCTCCAGCAAATCGATGAAAAAGTCCGTTTCCCCGCTCAGGACCATCACTTTCGTTCGGGTCAACGCCTGATACCAGCGCGGCTTCCCGCACTGTGACTCTATATTGCCCAAGGGGTAGCCCGGGCCCGCTCGAAAATATCCTTTTCCGTTCCCCAGCACGCCGTGCACTTCGCCTTCAACAATGAGGTACATGAAACCGGAGGGATCTTCCCGTTCCCACAAAACAGTTTCCGGAGCGAAGTGAAGCTCCGACATGTGGCTGGCCATTTCCACCCAGGCGTCGATGTTTCCCGGTTTCACGAAGTCTACGTTGTGCATGTAGAGAAGTCGTTGGACCAGATCCATTCCGCTGCCGGCGTCCGGCATTTTCCCCAGACCTGGAGCCAGATAAGTTCCCTCAGGAATCTTCATTCGTTCCCGCAATATCAGCTCTGCCAAACTGCGAATCTGGCTGTGCAGGATGTGGAAATGATCCTCAAAGACATCCGCCAGGGATTCCCTGTCAATTTCCAGAGTCAAGGTGTCCACCTCGGCTGTTGCTTCAAGACCCTCATCTGACTGTCCTAGCACACTCAGAAATCCCAACGCCTGAGAGGGCCCGATAAACTCTTCACCATACTCGCCTCCTCGAACATGAAGCCGCCCTTCAATCACCGCATGGATACTTCCCATTCTCTCTTCCAACCGACTGACTCGATCTCCCTTACGAAACGATCTCTCCCGGGCGTACTGAGCCAAATGAGCCAACTCCGTTGAAGGAAAATCACGCAATTCGCTGATCCTTTTGAGAAACAGGACACGCTCCAGCGTACTGACCAGACGGGCCTTACTCTCCATGAGCCACCTCTGCGGCAGATTCGGACAGCAGGGCCAACGTCCGGTCAACTGCCCGTGACACCAGACCGCCCAGATCTGAAGGAAGGGACTCCAATGTACCGGTCAGGCTATGCAGGCGAAGTTCACCGATGTGAGCAGCTACCAGACAACGAATTCCGATTCCGGGCCTGTCCAGAAGTTGCTTGAGTACAGATTCGTAGCTGACCTCGACTCTTTGATGATAACGCGATGCGTGAGAGAGTTTCTGAACAATGGGAATATCGTCCACTAGAGCCAAGACTGTGTCCCGAAGGGGAGGCTTGAGCAGACTGTGCAGCAGTTCCATACTACTGGCCCGCACTTTTTTCTGAGGACTGCAAATCCCTCTGTAAATCGTTCTTACATCCTCTCGCGGATAAAGTAGAGAGATCAGATAAAAGAGTCTTTCGATGGTCAGGGATTCTTTGTGCTCAAGCAAATCGACAATCATTTTCTGAGCAGGTGTCTCTCTCGATGGATCCGCCCGGGTGGCTTCCTTGATGATCAGCTTCCAGTTCAGGGACTGCAATACGCTCCGGAGAGTGTCTTCTACCGCTTGCTCCAGAATCTTCCGATCCAAAGGCAAGCCGGGGTGCTGATCTCGAAGTCGAATCAGAGCACGAAGAACACGATAGCGAACTGACCCGTCCGTCTCCTTCTGCAGGTAATGGATCAATGCATGTGCCGCCTTGTCAGGTGAAAATTCTGAAATGACCCTGGGAATCTGACGCCTGATCTTCGAATTCAGATAAGGGTCTGAAAGGGACTTCTCCAACTCTTTCAGACACTCGTCTCCAATAGAAATCAGTGCCCTTCGCGCCTGATATCGTAATTTGTGATCGGGCAGCATCTCCAGCAGTACCGATAGAAATTTCGGGCTCCGAATTTCCGCCATGGCACCGGCTACCGCCTCCCGTACCTGGAGGTCACGACTCTTGCCCAGCAACAGAAGCGGTGTTTCGTAGATGGCACCGGGACTGTAACGAATGACCCGTGCCAGAGCCAATTGTTCATCCCTCGATCCGGACTCCGCCAGTGAGAGAATCGATTCCTCGGCCTGGGAGTCGGCGGCATAAGAGACCAGACCCACCAGAGCAGTAGTCCTTACAACGGGTGAAGCATCGTCGACGAATCGTCGATACAGCTCTGAACTGGGAGACACCCAGGCCAGGGCCCGCAAATTGGCAGCCCGCACCTCGGCATTCTTGCTCACCAGAAGGCGCTCGGTAATCGGTATAAAATCCTGCCGCCCTGCCAGACTGAACAAATCCAGAGCCCGGATAACCACGCGGTTGGAAGGATGATAGAGAATCAAGGCTGGAATAAGACGTTCCCGGCCCTGCTCAGCCAGGAGATCCATAGCCGCCACTACCTCCGCGTCGTTGGTGCTGTTGAGGCTTGCCATCAGAGTTTCCAAAGTGGCTAAATCCAGATCGGGAAACTCGAAGCGGGTGGCAATCGAAACCTCACTCAGGCTCTGACGAAAGAGGTTCAAGTAAGGGGTCTTGAGCCTGATAGCGTTGCCAATCCAGACAAGGGCGAGAACCACCACGACCAGACTGAGAACGAGGTTCGAATATCCGATCGTGGTTCCGACCAAGATGAGCAGCGCAGCTATGGCCTGTCCTCCACGCTGACCCAGCACATCAATGAGCCCCTTGGCCCGTAGACGCAACTCGGCGGTCAGAGGAACGTACAGGATTTCAATCATCGTCCGGTGCAGCGAATTCTTGAGGCTGCCGTCAAATGCCTTGAGGATCAGCGCTGCCGACAGTCCACCCCCCAAAGCCAAACCCAAAGCTCCTCCAGTCAGAAGAACCGGAAGCAGAAAGAGAATACGGTCAATATCCAGTGTCCTGATCAGCCAATTGACCAGAAAAAGCTGAACCAGAAGCGACAGAAGATTCAGGATGAAGTAGGTTTGGGCAAAGAACGATCCCAGACCGGCTGGATCGACATGTTCGGAAACAGCGCTCTTGAACAAAAAATCGACCAGCGTAAGCGCCACGGCTGAAATGAGTACGATTCCGGTCATCCTGGACAGATAGGGTTCGGCCCAAGCTCTGCGAATCAACTGGATCTGATCTGACTTTCCTGCTCCGGGACTGGGCTTTCTCGTTTCACGCCTAGATGCCGATTTAGACATCAGGAGCACGGGGCCCAGGGCGGTCGCCATGAGAACGGTGGAAGAAGCCAGCAGAACGTGCCGAGTGGGCAGCCAACTGGTCAGCAGCCCGGCCAGGGCTGCGCCCACTACAGCCCCCAGAATACTTCCGACACCGATGAAGGAAAAAACGCGCTTGGCTTGTACGATAGTGAAGCGACTGCCCAGGAAGGTCCAGAAGCGAACCACAATCACAGTGGTGAAAACCCCCGACCAGATGTAAAGCGCGTAGAGAACCCACAGGCCTGTCCGTTCCAGCAATAGCCAAAAGCCGAAAGTAATCAAAGCCGAACTCGCCAGCCAGACCAGGAGACTGCTCCGGTTCGGTTCGGTTTCCCCTCTGCGTTGTTGCAGGGCAAATATCACCAGTGAGAGAAGGGCAATCGACAGGTAAACCCAGGCCAGGTGCGAAGCAGGGATGCGGGCTAGAAAAAGAGCGTCACGGGCTGTCTCCAGAAGGACATGTCCCGCCAGGATGCCAAACAGAGTCAGAAATGCTATGGAGGTCTCTCGGCGTTCCTCAGGACGGATTTCAGGAAACACACCAATCATTATAGTCTCTGATCACGGGAAGCGAATCGACGGCTCGTTATCCCACTCCCTGGCCTCCACGTAACGGAGCCGACTGCGGTCCTATGGCCTCATCCAGTGAGTCCCGCTGCTCACGGCTACTCTCTGTCCCCGTGGCCCCGTGACTGATAAGCTGAGAGTCCTCGAGCACTTCTTGAGTGGCTGAAAACAGGCTATACTCAACGGATGAAGCCACTTGTCTGGTGCTGCGGCCATGGTGCAGCACGCCCTTTGAATAAGCTGCCCATCAGCCTCCTGGCAGTGCAGATGATGGCTCCACTGTTCGGCCAATTTCCCGATCCTCCCACTAAAGTTGATCTTCCTCCCCAGGGTGCCTCTCCAGTCCTGATCCGGCCCACTACTCCACCGGTGGCAGCAGCTGTCCAGGTGGAGCAGCCTCCTGCTATCGACGGAGACATTCTCAGTGACGAGGTCTGGGAAGGAGTTCCGATGACCGAGGGCTTCTGGCAGACTCAGCCCTTTGAGGGGGAGCCGTCCTCTGAGCGAACCGAAGTACGAATCGCTTACACTGAAAGTACTCTTTATTTTGCTGTCATTTGCTACGACAGCAATCCGGAAGGCATCATTGTTTCCGACAGTCGTCGTGATGCTGCACTGGATCAGACCGATAGCTTTCAGATCGTACTGGATACCTACCTTGATCGGCAGAACGGATTCATCTTTGGAACCAATCCGGCCGGCATCGAATATGATGCTCAGGTCTCCAGCGAAGGTCAGGGGGGCACCAGGCCCTCTCGGCAACAGACGGGTGCTGGCGGTGGATTAAATGTCAACTGGGATGCCTCCTGGGAAGTCGCCACCCAGGTCAGTGACATCGGATGGTCCATTGAATTTGCCATTCCCTTCAGGACGCTGCGCTACCCCAGGCGGCCATCGCAGGTCTGGGGATTCAATCTTCAACGTAACATCCGTCGCAGAAACGAGATCACCTTCTGGTCTCCTCTGCCCCGGCATTTCACCCTGACCCGTCTTTCTCTGGCCGGCACGCTCGAGGGACTTGAGATTCCCAGCCAGCGAAACCTCAAGGTCACACCCTATCTCCTGGGTGAAGCCAGTAAGAGTGCAGAGGAACAGTCGATCAGAACTGGGGAGATCGGCATCGACGCCAAATACAGCGTGACTCCCAGTTTGACCCTGGACCTGACCTATAACACCGATTTCGCTCAGGTTGAGGTGGACGAATTGCAAATCAACCTGGATCGCTTCAATCTGTTTTTCCCCGAGAAGCGCCCCTTCTTTCTGGAGAACGCCGGTCTGTTTGCGATAGGGGAACCGCAGGAGGTAGCACTCTTCTTCAGCCGTCGAATCGGAATTGGACCGGAGGGTGAAATCATCCCCATTTTGGCCGGCGCCCGGCTGACAGGCAAGATCTCGGGAACCGACGTCGGATTTCTGAACATGCAGACCGAATCGCTGCAGGGTGTGGCGCCGGCCAACAACTTCACGGTAGGGCGCATCAGCCGTGAACTTCCCAATCGCTCCTCTATCGGAGGCATGTTCATCAATCGCCAGGGGACGGGTGAGCTGGCAGAGCCAGACGACTACAATCGGACCTATGCTGTGGATGGCCAGTGGGGAATCGGCCGATACGCTGAGATCTTCGGCTTTCTGGCCGCCACCTCCACTCCCGAACTGGCAGATGACCAGTACGGCTTCAATGTGACGGGACGGTACGATTCTCAAAACTGGCTGATGACTGCAACCTATACCGACCTGAGGGAAAACTTCAATCCTGAAGTGGGGTTCCTGTCTCGCGAGGGAGGATATCGAAGACCCGAGTTTCAGGTGCGCCGCCGTTACCGGCCCGACAAGTTTATGGGCATTCTCGAGTTGAGGCCTCACGTTGTGTGGAGAGGGTTTTATGCTCCCGATGGGTTCTTTGAAACCGGCAAATGGCACATCGACAACCACTGGGAGTGGCGCAATGGCTATGAGCTTCACAGCGGGATCAATCTTCTGCATGAAGGAGTGCGGGAGAGCTTCGAGATCTTTCCCGGCGTGGAGGTCC
>JAUXKG010000257.1 GCA_030624355.1 Acidobacteriota bacterium | reverse complement strand
GATCCTGGTCGACATGGTGGGAGACATGAATCAGAAATTCCCTCAGGAGGCCTTTTCCCTGGCATCGGCGCCCGAACTGGTGGAATCCATCTGGAGCACAGCGGCTTCCCTGGGATTTGAAGCGATTTTTCTCCCTCAGCCTGGTGCAGCCATACTGGACGATCATCGTCCTTTCATTGACCGGGGGATTCAGGCGGTAGACATCATCGATCTGGACTATCCCTTCTGGCACACCACCCAGGACACGCTGGACAAGGTGAGCGCCGACAGCCTGGAGCGGGTCGGCCTGGTTCTTCAGACTTTCTTGATGCAAAGGGGAGTGATTGAAAGAAACGCAGAGTCAGTAGATCAATGAGTCTGCTGGAAACCATCCAGATCGTCTGCCCCTACTGCGGTGAGGGCGTGGAAGTCGTGGTCGATTGTTCCATTCGGTTCCAGGAATATACGGAGGACTGCCACGTCTGCTGCCAACCCATGAATCTCATCGTTTCCGTGAATCAGGAGGGTGAACCGAGCGTTCAAGCACGCCAACAGGATGATTAGGAGCCTGGATGATGCATATGTTGTCTACTGCAGTGCCGCTGTCATCCAGGCTAGAGGATCACCGCTCCACTGCAAAAGCCCCTTTTGTTCCAGCAAAAAACCATAACTAAACAAATTTAAACGATTTAACAGGCCAGCTTGATTGAATGAAACGATTGTTTTATAATTGTTTCATACTTGTTTTAATATTGTACTGAGGACTTGTCATGGTCATCACCCCCGATCCTGAATCGACTGATCGATCTAAGGACCAGACTCCTCGACGGTTACTGGATGCGGCGGCACGCCTCTGGGCCGAGAAGGGGTACGCTGCCACGTCGGTACGCGACATCACAGCGGCCGCCGATTGTAATGTGGCCGCCATCAACTATTACTTTGGCAACAAACAGGGCCTCTACGAGCATGTTTTCAAAGAGATACTCAGCAGCTTACGGGAGCAGCGAATCTCTGCCGTCAGCCAGGTCCTGGATGAAGCAGTAATCGGGAAAGATATCGAAAGGGTTCTTCGGGCCTTTGCCGATTCCTTCCTGAAGCCTCTCATGGACCAGGAGCGCGGCCAGGTGATGATTCGACTCTTCAACCGGGAGATGTCCGATCCACAGCTCCCGCCCAGCATGTTCATTCAGGAAATGGTGGAGCCGATCCAGCAAATGATGGTACGGGCCATGCAGAGCATCTACCCGGGGATGGCAGCGGATGCCGCCACCATGTGCCTCCACTCACTGGTCGCCCAGCTGATTCACCTGGTACAAACACGACAATTTTTCGCAGAGGCGGGCCGCGTAAACACCGTGATGGCGGATCTGGACCGCCTGGTAGAGCACATCGTCCAGTTCAGTGCCGCCGGGGTGCGCATGTACGAGAAGGACTCGAGATGAAGTGGAGGGAAGACAAAAGACTGCGTCAACTGACTCTGGCCGGGCTAACTCTGGTGGTGGGTGCTGGGGTGACTGCAGGGCTGATTCTAACCCGACCTGCACCAGCCAGGAAAGAACGGCTGGTGATACGGCCCATGGTGGAGGTCATTGAGGTCCGGAAACAGAACGTACCGGTCAAGATCACCGGCTACGGAACGGTGCAGTCGACCGTGCAAACTCAGATCGTACCTCAGGTGGAGGGGCGGGTGATTTCGGTTCACGAACATCTCTTCAGCGGAGGCTTTATTAGGGAGGGTGAACCGCTGATGGTGATCGACCCCTCCGATTATGAACTGGCTCTGGAGGAGGCCCAATCGCTACTCCGGCAGGCCCAGGCCTCTCTGGTCTCGGCCCAAACACGGATTGCCGAAGCCCAGACCAACCTTAAGGATGCCACCCAGGATCTGGAGCGCAATCACGACCTTTATGAAAGGGGGGTATTGAGCCGCCGGGATGCTGATAAAGCTGAAATAAATTGGCGGCTAAGTCAGGTGCGGGTTGAGAAGGAGCAAGCGGAACTAGCCAATACCCAGTCACGTCTGGATGGGACTCAGGTGGCGATACGCAGGGCCAAGTTGAATCTGGAACGGACACAGATCAGATTGCCCTTCGATGCGGTGGTTCTGAGCGAGCGAGTGGATCCCGGACAATACGTCTCGCCCGGCCAGAGCATTGGTGAAGTGTACGGCACCTCGGCAATGGAGATCCCGGTTCCCCTGGAAGACCGGCAGTTGAAGTGGCTTCCCACGGTACCCATGGCTGGTCGGCAAAACCTTCAGCGATCCTCGCTGCCACGGGCTGAGATCAAAGTTCAATTTGCCGGCCAAACCAGCCGCTGGAAAGGAACGGCGGTGCGAACTGACGGACAGATCGACCCTCAATCGCGAATGGTGGATGTTGTAGTGCGGGTCGACGACTCACAGCCTAAGCGGTCCGATCAACCCCCCCTGCTGCCCGGCACCTTCGTGGAGGTGATCATCCATGGCAGCACACTTCAAAACGTCCTGCCGGTACCTCTTTACGCTGTTCACGATGAAGATGAACTGTGGCTTTTCGAGAAGGGGAGGCTGCAAGTAAAAAGGGTCCAGATTGCTCGCCGAGAGCGTGAATGGATCTACGTATCCGAAGGAATCGAAGACGGACAGCAGATCATTGTCACTCCCATGGATGTAGTGACCAATGGGATGGAAGTGCGCTTGAGCAGCCAGTAGCGCAAAGGACAGGCGATGTCACAAGCTCCGATACCCCAGGAAGATCCAACTCAGGAAAAAGGTTTGGTAGCCTGGTTTGCCGGCAACAAGGTGGCCGCAAATCTCCTGATGCTGATGGTGTTGATTGGGGGTATCACCTCCATCGTGCTGATGAACCAGGAGGTGTTTCCCGAGATAGAGACCAACCTGATCACAGTTCGCGTTCCTTACCCGGCCGCCTCCCCCGATGAAGTGGAGGAAGGTGTCGTGGTACGAGTCGAAGAGGCCATTGCGGGAATCGAAGGAATCGAGAGGATTCGCTCGACTGCCTCCGAGGGGGAAGGGACGGTGATAGCGGAGCTGGAGGAGTATGTCGATTCGAGTAAGGTCTTGAAAGACATCGAATCAGCCGTCAACCGCATCGAGACCTTTCCTCAGGAGATCGAGGAACCCATCATCAGTGAAGCCTCCAACCGCGTCCAGGTGTTGAGCATCGTCGTGCACGGTAACGTACCCGAGAGAACTCTGAAAGAACTGGCCGAGCAGATGCGCAACGAGCTGACTTCAATGAGGACCATCTCGCAGGTTGAGCTGTCCGGCCTTCGCCGCTACGAGATCTCCATCGAAATCTCGAAAGAGGCGCTGCAAAGGCACAGTCTGACGTTCGGCCAAGTGGCCAGCGTTGTGAGAGAGTCTTCCTTGGACCTTCCGGGTGGCTCAATCGAAACTCGGGATGAGGGCATCCTGGTCCGCACCAAGGGACAACGCTATCGCGGTTGGCAGTTTGAAGACCTTGTTCTGATTACTCGAAATGACGGCACTCTTCTGCGACTGGGCGAGGTGGCCCAAGTGACGGATGGATTCGAAGACTCGGACATTGCCGCCTTCTTTGATGGACGGCCTGCTGCCATGGTGAAGGTGTATCGCGTGGGTGACCAGGATGCACTGGAGGTAGCCGATACGGTCAAGAACTACCTCGAGCAACAAAGGGAATTGCTGCCGGCCGGAATTTCGGCCGATATCTGGCTTGACCAGTCTCGCTACCTCCAGGAACGCATCGAGCTGTTGGTCCGAAACGCCTATCTGGGCCTGACCCTGGTTTTTCTTTGCCTGACCCTCTTCCTGAATCCCAAACTGGCTTTCTGGACAACCATGGGAATCCCCATCTCCTTCATGGGTGCTTTTTGTCTGTTGCCCTGGTTCGATGTCACGATCAACATGATTTCACTGTTTGCCTTTATCGTGGTGCTGGGGGTGGTGGTGGATGATGCCATCGTGGTGGGGGAGAACATATTTAGCTATCGCCAGAAAGGCATGGACCCGGTTGCAGCAGCCATCCGGGGCGTTCTCGAAATGGCAACGCCGGTCACGGTTGCAATCCTCACCACCGTAGTCGCCTTCATGCCGCTTCTTTTCACCTCGGGCGACATCGGCAAGATCGTACGGGTCATCCCGGTGGTCGTCATATCGGTGCTGCTGGTGTCGCTGGTGGAAGCCATGCTGATTCTGCCGGCCCACTTGTCCGGGCCAAGACGTCGCCACTTACCTGGATCTCTGACTCAATTTCACTCTCGGGTACACCAGGCTCTGGATCGATTCACCCAGGGCCCCTACATGAGAGCCTTGAGGTGGGCGATCGGCTGGAGATATCTCACCATTGCCATGGCCATGGCCTCGTTTGCGATTACCATCGGTTTCGTGGCCGGAGGACACATCAAGTTCGTGTTCTTCGAAATGGTCGATTCAGACAACGTGGTTGCAGAGCTGACCATGCCTCAGGGAACACCGATCGAACAGACCCGGGCGGTGGTGAAGCAAATCGAAGAAGGTGCCACCCGTGTCCGCCAGCAGCTGGACTCGGAATCGGTGACCAGCCAGCCCTCCGTCTTCAAGCATGTGAGCACGACCGTTGGCCAGCAACCATTCAAGCGTATGGCCGCAGGTCCAGGTAACAGAAACTTTGGCAGTTCCCTGAACAACGCTCACCTGGCAGAAATCAACATTGAGCTGGTCTCGGCCGAGTATCGAAATATGCCGGCACAACACATCGGGAATCTGTGGCGCCAGGAGGTGGGGGAGAT
>JAUXKG010000104.1 GCA_030624355.1 Acidobacteriota bacterium | reverse complement strand
GAGGGATGCTGACGACATGGTGCGGATCTTCTCGGAAGCACAGGGTGTATTGGGATTGATCATCTTTGGTCTGGGATTGTGGGGCGCCGCCTTTTCCACTCTGTTGGGGATCATCACGGGCTACGCCCTGGTGGTGACCGACATCATCCGTCTTCTCTTTCCTTCGCTGGGAAAGCCTCCAGCGAATTCCACCGGTCGGCGCAGTGCCCAACATCACCCTGTTTACCGAATCTGTGTGGCCTTCTGGATCTTCTCTCCGTTGTATGTTTTTTTCACCGGAGTCACTCCAGTTGGACTGGTCCTTTCGATCAATGCGATGTACGCGATCCTCATCCCGATACTGACCCCTGTGTTGCTGAAGATTACCAACGACGAGCGTTTAATGGGCCAGCACAAGAACGGTTGGCTGACCAACCGAATCCTGGTCTTTCTCGTTCTGGTGGCTTTGTTTCTGACTTTCAGGAATCTATACGATCTTCTGAGCTGAGCCTTTTGAGTCCGAGGGCAGATGCAGGCAGCGCGATGACTTCACCAAAAGTGTGACGGGTATCACTGACCCCACGTGGCGCCAGCGACTATAACTGTCAGGAAATGGTTTTGGAAGCTTGGCTCTCCATCAAATTTGACCGGTTGACAGGAAGCGAGGTGTGACATGAACGGTGACCACCAGTTGTACTGCCGGGACATACCCGTCCCGTGTGTTGTTCAATTCGCAGATTGGGTCGTTGACGGGCAAGTGACCAGCCTCTCCCCGGACGGAGCCCTTATCGAGGCCGATTTCGTCCCTGCCGAGGGGGATGTGATCATTGTTGGGTTTGGGTCCGACAGTGGGAAGGTGGCTCTGCAGGGCAAGTTGACCTCCAGAACGCTTCATAGTGAGAGGGAGATCAAAGAGGGGAAGAGTTTTGGTTCCTTCGATATCCGGTTTCAGGAATCCCGGGAGCTTGTCCGAGCCCAGATCGAATCTCTTCTACTACACTTTGAAGAAGTAGCCTGATAGATCCGATTGTGCAAAGAAGCTCTCCCGTTCCGGGACACAGAGCGGAGTGACAGCACAAACGAAAGAGAAGAACTTGGTTGTCGTCAAAGCTAAAAATCTGCGGGAGCGGTTGCTGGAATTGTCAGGGGGCCTGCATGGGCCCAAGTTCCCCTGCCATTATCCACTTGAGATGGGCCACGGTGTGTCCATTCGAGCTGATACCACGGAGGCCTTAGCGGCCACAGTGATGAATATCTCCCGGGTTGGTGAAGTGGTTCTGGAGTTGGTCGCACCAGACCCACCATCCTCACCTGCGAAAGGACAGCGCGTTCAGATCAAGTACTGGAGGGAAGAGACCCTCTATTGCTGGGATGCTGAGGTCATCAAAGAGGGAAAAAATGAGTCTGTAACAGTCCTGATATCTGAGCCCGGAGTCAGTCTGAACCAGAGAAAATTTCTCAGGATACCGCTCTCGTTGTCCTTTTCCTTTACCGTGGTGGGCCCGGCCGAGTCGCAGACCCGTGGGGAACGGTTCTCTTACTGCCACACCCAGGAGATCAGCCTGGGCGGCTTGGGATTTCAAACGCCTGTTTCTCTGACTGTTGGGGATCGCCTGGACATCGATCTCCAGTTGTCGCCTCTGCAACAGACCAATGCTCTGGGTTGGGTGGTGCGATGCGAGCCCCAAGTGTGGGAAGGAAAGACCATCAATGGCGTGGGAGTGCAGTTTCTTCAAACGGAGGAGGAGCAGAGCAAGCTTTTGGATTTCCTCTCCAGCTTCCGGACACAGTCGGAGGATGTCTAGCCCGCAGAGCTTGCTGCACTGCAGTCGACAACTTATGCATCCTCCGGGTTTGGAAGTCCGTCCTCAAGTGCCTGTCGTCGACCTCTATCGGGTATCGGTCGGTTGGCACCCTAGGGCAGCTTGAGCGGCTGCCAGGCGAGCCAGGGGAACTCGATAGGGTGAGCAGCTGACATAGTTCATTTCCAGTTCATGGCAGAAGCGTACCGAAGCTGGGTCTCCGCCATGTTCGCCGCAAATTCCGATTTGAAGATGGGGTCGAGCGCTCCTCCCCTTTTCTACCGCCATCCGCATCAGTTGTCCCACACCGTCCTGGTCCAGGGTTTCGAAGGGATTGCTTGGCAGGATATTTTTCCTGCCATAGTCTTTGATAAAGTTGCCGGCATCATCCCTGGAGAAACCAAAAGTCATCTGCGTCAAGTCATTTGTACCGAAGGAAAAGAAGTCCGAGTGGGAAGCCAGCTGGTCGGCCAGCAAAGCGGCCCGAGGGAGCTCGATCATGGTGCCTATTTCAAAGGGAATTCGAATCCCTGTGTCTTGAAACACCTGTTCGGCAACTTCACGAATCAAGGCGGCCTGATCCTGAAACTCCCCGACCAGACTCACCAGTGGAATCATCACTTCCACGACGGGTGATTTTCCCATCCTCTTGAGTTGGCAGGCGGCCTCGAAAAGAGCCTGACTCTGCATCCTGGTGATTTCAGGGTGGCTGATTCCCAGTCGACAACCACGGTGCCCCATCATCGGGTTGGATTCCCGCAGCTCGGCCGAGTGTTTCAACAGTTTCTCCATTCGTAAGATTTCAGTTTCCTCGACCCCCTTCTCTCGAAGCTCTGTAATTCGGGAGCTCAATTCTGCAGCCTCAGGAAGAAACTCATGTAGAGGCGGATCCAACAGGCGAACCGTCACCGGAAGCCCATCCATTATTTCCAAAATGGAAAGGAAGTCTTCCCTTTGAAATTCTTGCAACTTCTTCAGCGACTGATCCTTGGCATAAGCCGTGCTGGCCGTCAGCATGTCCTGCATGACCGTCAACCGATCTTCGGCGAAAAACATGTGCTCTGTTCGACACAATCCAATGCCGACCGCCCCAAACTCGAGTGCCTTCTGTGCATCTTGGGCTGTATCGGCATTGGCTCGAACCTTCAATGTCTGAAATTCCCCCAACAGTCCCAAATACTCACTGATCAGCCCACCTTTGAGATCCGATTCGACCTTTTGAAGCCTTCCAAGAAAGACCTTCCCGCTGTTGCCGTCTACGGAAATGTAGTCTCCCTCACGCAGGGTCCTTCCCTGGGCCTCGACCTCCTTCTTTTTCTCGTCGATTCGAAGACTCTCGCACCCCACCACACAGCACTTTCCCATTCCACGAGCGACGACCGCCGCATGACTGGTCATTCCTCCCCGTGCAGTCAGAATTCCTTCGGCGACGTTCATCCCGTGAATATCGTCGGGAGTCGTTTCGGAACGAACCAGAATTACCGGCTTGCCTTTCTGGGCCCAGCTGACCGCCTCATCGGCCGAAAACACGATCTGACCTACGGACGCTCCCGGAGAAGCGGGCAACCCCTCAGCCAACAGTTCTCCACCTGCGTGTTGGAGCACCGGATGCAAGAGTTGTTTCAGTTGGTCCGGGTTGACCCGCATCACGGCCTCTTCGCGACTGATCAGACCCTCCTGGTGCATATCCCGGGCGATACGAACTGCTGCTACACCCGTTCTTTTCCCATCACGAGTCTGAAGCAGGTAGAGCTTCCCCGTCTCGATCGTGAACTCGAAATCTTGCATCTCACGGTACGTTGTTTCCAATGTTGCGGCATATTCCTGAAGTTTGTGATGAGCCTCGGGGAAGGTCTGCTTCATTTCCTCCAAGCCCAAAGGAGTCCGGATTCCGGCCACCACCTCCTCTCCCTGACTTCGAGGAAGAAACTCCCCATACATGGCCGGCGCACCCGTCGATGGGTTTCGAGTGAAGCCAACGCCGCTGGCTGAATCGGCCCCTCGATTACCAAGGACCATCAACTGCACATTAACGGCGGTTCCCAAATCCTCAGAGATGTCATTGAGCTGGCGATAGGTGACGGCTCGTGGAGTGTTCCAGGATTGGAAGACTGCTTCCACCGACAGGCGCAGCTGCTCCAGAGAGTCCTGAGGGAAGGATCCTCCTTCATCTCGGATCAATGCCTTGAACTCTTCACAAATCCTTCCCAGTTCATCCCCTCCCAGCTCGATGTCGTACCGGACCCCCTTCTCTTTCCTTCGCCGGGCCAGGATTCTTTCGAAAGCTCTTCTGGGAATATCCAGTACCACGTCGCCAAACATCTGTAGAAGACGACGGTAACAGTCATACGCCAGGTCAGCCGCTTCATTCTGCTCGAGAAGATCGTCGACGATGCGATCATTGAGCCCGATGTTCAAGACCGTGTCCATCATCCCCGGCATGGAGAATCTGGCTCCCGAGCGAACCGATAGCATCAGGGGACGAGGAGTGGTGCCAAACGGCTTGCCGGTCACCTGCTCCAGCCGGTGAAGGGCCTCCAGTACTTCGGGCCACACCTGTTGCCGGAAGGCTTGCTGGTTCTGGTGAAAGAGAGTGCAGGCTCGGGTTGAAACAGTGAAGCCAGGTGGCACTGGCAGCCCGATGCTGCACATTCCTGCCAGACCGGCTCCTTTGCCCCCCAGCAGATCTTTCATTTCGGGATTGCCGTCAACGCGCTCTTGGTTAAACTCGTACACGAACTGAAAGGGAGTCGTCATAGATTGCTCCATACTCGGTGGCAGGAAAACTGGATTTTTGCGGGTTTGGGTGAAGATCGAGTGGTCGTCATCTCCAAGGGCACAGCAGCGTGAATGTTAGTTTGACTCCGTGCCTTCTTCCAGTCTTAGAAAGCGCGCAGCGTTGTTGTAGAAGATGTCTCGCTTCTGCTGTTCGGTCAGAAAGGGGACCGATTCGGTGGCCTCGATGGCCAATGCAATGGAATCAGGCCAGACCATTTGGTCGGATCCAAACATGATTCGCTTGGCGAAGCCGGCCTCCACCAGGCGGCGCAGGTAGCTGTGAAACTCTTTGCGTGGAATGTGCCAGTTGAGTACTGCGATATCGACATAGACCTGAGGATGCGAGTAGAGCAGATGAACCATTTCATCCAGCATGGGCCAGCCGGCATGCATGACGTAGAGGCGAAGTTTTGGATGGCGGATCAGCAATTCCTCCAACAGCAGCGGGTTGCTGAGTGTAGCCCGATAGGCTGGATCTCCCATGTAGGCCGCTCCGGGCGACCCCAATCCCATATGTATGCCGACTGGCACATCCAGTTCCTCGGCCAGAGCGAAATACTCCTCCACACTGGGATCGGTTGGCTTGAATCCCCGATACTGAGTAGTGACCTCTCCCAGAACCTGAATCTCCCCGCTGGACATCAACTCGCGCAGATCCGCCAGGCCGGTCTTCTGAGTGGGACTGGTCAGCGAGATACCCGCGACGATCCGCTCCTGGCCGGCCTCTTTCCATCTTCTCACCGACTCCAGGGGACCACTGGTGACAGCGGCGACGATGTTATGACGCTCCAATTCTTCCAGGGTGCGCTCGATCAATTCGGAATCGCTGGTGGCTGAGAGCAGAGGCTCGGAACAGGCGGTCAACTCGAAGCGGGTTTTCTCCTGAAAATCAAAGGCGGGCAAAAAGTCCGTTGGATAGGGGCAAGTCTCTACCGGCAGCGGAGTATAGTGTTCCACCGGAAAGGCATGCAGGTGCATGTCAATGATCGGCAGGAGCTCTTCCTGCTGTGGCTCCAATGGCTCGGGGCTCGGGGTGCAGGAGAGAGCTGCAACCAGCGAAAACAGGGCGAAGCGACTCAAAGCCTTCATCCTTTCCTCCTCAATCCAGTTCAACTCCATCTCGGCAATTCTCTCAGCGAATGGCCTTGGGGGCCTGCTGGCCCTCCGGAATCAGCGTCACAAAGTTCAGAGGTTCTCGAATCTTCTTGAAATCGGCCTGAGCCTGCTGCAGCAGATCGGAGGAGGTGTAGAGTTCAATGGCTGAGGCCGCCAGGGTCTTGGCTGCGACCATCATCGCCTTCTCGCCGATGCTGCCGCCGGTGCAGGCTACGATCTGCCAGCTGTGGCCGGGGGCTCCGAAGGTGTAGGAGGCCACTCGGAGTCTTCCCACCGGCAGAAACCAGCTAATATCCCCGGTGTCGGTCGAGCCCCGGCTTTGCCCCGGCACGTCGGGCAGCGGTTCGATCCTCTCTGATAATGATTTTTCAAGCTCACGCCCCAGGGGGGCCTGCGTTTGGCGTGCGAAGGCCTTCTCTTCTTCCGAAAAGCGAGGCGCTCCCACCAATTCGAGGTTGTTGTGGATGATTTCCGAAAGGACACGGTTGGGCAGAACTTCGTGCATGTCTGAATCCACCGTCACACTAGTGAGTTCGGTGCGTGACATCAAGGCAGCGGCCCGGGCGATCTCCTTGACCCATTCAAAGTATAGTTCCACGTCCGCGTGTTTGTCGGCTCGGATGTAGTACCAGACCTCTGCCTCGGGAGGCACCACGTTGGGCTGCCCTCCCCCCTCGGTGATCACGTAGTGCAGCCGGGCATCCTCCTTGACGTGCTCGCGCATGTAGTTGACGCCATGGTTCATCAACTCCACCGCATCCAGTGCGCTACGCCCTTCGTGGGGGGAGGAGGAGGCGTGGGCCGGCAGGCCCGAGAAGTGAAACTTCACTGACACCACAGCCTTCGAGTAGCTGTATCTGGCGGTCGTCACATCCCCTGCATGCCATCCGAAAACGACGTCATCGTTTTTGAAGATCCCGTCGCGCAACATATAGGTCTTTCCAATTCCGGTCTCCTCGGCCGGTGTTCCGTACAGACGAATGGTCCCCTTCAACGCACCCGATTCCAACAACTGTTTGACGGCAATGGCGGCGGCTGCGCTGCCGGTACCGAAAATGCTGTGGCCACAACCATGGCCGGCTGTCACTCCGGCTCTTTTCCTGGGTTCCGGCGCCACCTGCTGCGATAAACCGGGCAGGGCGTCATACTCGGCCAGGATGCCGATGGCCGGGTGGCCGCTCCCAAAGGAGGCGACAAAGGCGGTGGGCATTCCAGCCACGCCTTCCTGGATTTCGAAGCCATTGGCCCTCAACAGATTCATCAACTCGCGGGAAGACTTGAACTCCTGAAGTCCTGTCTCGGCCCAGGTCCAGATCTTTTTATTGACCTGGTTGAGGATCTGAGCGTTGCTGTCTACCCAGTCGATGGCGATCTGTTTCTCGGCCTGCTGGGCCTCAATCCAGGCCGGGACCGAAAACAACAAAGCCCATAAGGTGATGCTCAGAAACCAGTATCTCGACATGACGACCTCCTGATTGGGCATTGTATATCCGGCCACAGGGAAGTGTCACACAGATTTATCCGGGTTAATGGGCCGGTGTCGGCTGACCGATCCGAAATACCAATTTAGGATTTGAAATAGTAGACAGGGAAGTAGTTAAATGGCGTCATGATTCGTTTACTCTTGCCTATTTTGACCGTTTGTTTATTAGGAAATCTGCCGGCAGTGGTTGTAGGACAGGTCAAGGACTTTGTTCCGGTGACCGAGGAGCATCTGGCCAACCCGGCTGCCGGAGACTGGCTGATGCCCAGCCGGACCTTCGACTGGCAGCGCTTCAGTCCGCTGGATCAGATCAATCGAGACAATGTTTCCCAGCTCAGCCTGGCCTGGGTTCGTGGCCTGAATCCGGGCATCCAGGAGAATAGTCCCCTGGTGTCCAACGGCGTGATGTATGTGGCCGCACCGGGAGACCTGATTCAGGCTCTGGATGCCACGAACGGAGACCT
>JAUXKG010000313.1 GCA_030624355.1 Acidobacteriota bacterium | reverse complement strand
CTCCCAGCACAGGATTTTCGGGAGTTCAAAGATGGTTATCGGAAAGTTCAGCAATTTGTCAGACGTTTCGTGCAGGCCGGCGGTAAGATCCATTCCGGCACAGACGCGCCCTCGGGAGGAACGCCAGGTCTGAGCCTTCACCACGAGATGGAAGTGCTGGTAGAAGCAGGATTGCAACCCATGCAGGCTTTGCAAGCTTCTACTTCCTGGCCGGCTGAGATGTTGGCTGGAAGAGGGGGCGTACTGAGAAACCCGGGAGTGGGCTCCATTAAAGAAGGAAACTTTGCCGATCTGGTCATACTGAAGGCCAATCCTCTAGAGGACATTGGCAATAGCAAGAAGATTGAGCGCGTCATGAAAGGTGGAAAGTTTGTCGATCGAAGGTATCATCCTGATTATTTTACTTTCGTTTCTCCCCCACGCTCAATTTCGGGGGCCACCCCCGTCCCTGAGATCAGTTCCATCTCCCCCCATCTGGTCACTGAAGGGGATCCTGAATTCACTATGGTGATCGAAGGAGTGGGATTTGTAGGAACTTCAGTGGTGAGAGTAGACGGGATCACCCTGTCCACCCGCTTTGAAGGGCCAGGCAGACTGAGGGTGAAGATTCCTGCGGACCTGGTTGAATCGGCTTCTCCCAACCGTTTTTCGAGGTCTGGTCCCGCTCAAAATCTGGGTGCCCTTGGAGATCGAACCCTCTCTATTGAGGTGTATAATCCGCCTCCCGAGGGAGGAATTTCCAACAGCGTCTCCTTAATCGTCAGCCCCAGGTGGAAGTCGAAGGCAGAGTAAATCGTGGGAGCTGGATCAGGGAAAATTCGCCAGGCTTCGCGCCTCCCCTGTAAGTTCCAGAATGTGCATGCCGGTGTTGGCCCGATCTACGAGGTAGATGAATCCCCGATCGTCAACCTCGACGTTGTTGGTCTGGATGACAGCTTTACATTGGATACCATCCTCGGTTTCCTTACACTTGGGCTCCGTTTTCTCGGTGGTTGCGGGGATAAAGAAGGCCACCTCCCGGGGGTGGAAGGGGTCTCGAATGTCCACGGCCCGGACCCCGGCGTTGAAGTAGGACACAAACACGATTCTCCGATAATAGATGGGGGTGAAGGATTCGTTGGTGGCATGGGGGCCGAAACGGCCGCCCCTTTGGCAGAAATCCCCGCTTGACTCAGAGACCTGGAAGCTGGCCACCGGGAAGGGCCTGGTTTCCTCAGTGATGTCCACGAAGAAGACACCGTGTCGGAACTCCTGACAGTCGTCAACGGTGGATTCCGATGTGAGGATGACAAAATTCCTGATCTTCCCATGGAGGTTGTCTTCAAAATCGGAGATCTGGACGTCGATGACCGGAAAGCTGGTGTGGCCCCCCCAGAAGGGAGGTAGGTCCAGCCGAGCAACCTGGGGGTAGAGAAGGTTCTCAGGTGTCGGCAACGCTTTGCCCTTCAAAAGCTTGTCCCGGTCCACCATCTGGAGAACACCGTTTCGGGAAGTTCCGTAAGCAAAATAGACCCGGTTGGCTCGGGATATCGGCCCATGAATGGCAGCGGGCACGGGTTCCATCTGGGAGCCTGGCTCCTGGCCGACCAACCCAAAGTCCCTGACAAATGCAGGTTCCTGCGGTTGACTCAAGTCGTAGATCTTGGTCATACGCACTCGCCAAGCTGGGTCTCCAGCTACGATGTAAGCCATTCCCGTGTCACATTCCCACCAGTTCTTGTGGGTGACGGTAAGGCCCTCAACAACCGTACTCACGAAATGCGGAGTGCTGGGGTCGGTCACGTTCCAGATCTCGTGACGGGTGCGCATAGAGCTCCGCAGCAGGTAGGTCTGGTCGCCGATTTCGCAGACCCGCACCATTTGGGCCTGTGATCTCTGGCTTGGATCAAGTCTCTGTCCGGGGATGTGGAAAAGGGTGACGGGTTTGCGTGGATTCGTCACCTCCACTATGACGGTACCGTTTCCCTCCATCAGCCCGCTAATGGGGTTGAGGGCGGCTCCCTCATGGGTGCCCACATAGGCGATCCACCGGTTCCCGCTTCCATGGATGATGGGTTGGTAAGCCGAGCGACCCTGGAGATCATGAACACCTAGCAAGGCCAGATTCCTGCTCTCCGATTGGTGGCCTTTCGTTTCCTGATCAGTGAGCCCTTGTGCTTCCAGATCATCAACGTTCCAGGCTGCCAGACCGAAAATGAAGGTCAGGCAGAGAGCAAATCTGGCATAGCGCCGTATCGTCATCGAACCTTCCCGATAGCTTGAAGACGTGATGGTTGTAGAATCTGAAACAATGCTATAACAATATGACGAGGGAATGGTATAAATATTCTGACAAATTCTTTCTAGACAACCAAGGTGCTTAGGATCCGATGTGGGAAGGGGGTTACATTATGCCACGACAGGTCCGGTTTTTGACCCTGTGTTTCTCGTATTTGGTTTTCATTTCTGGTTGCGGTGAGACCGTCCCCCCAGAGGATGTCACAAGGGTGGAACAGGTACACGGAGGGGAATGGATTCGAGTCTCTCGACAGGAGGTCATCGAGTCCTCGAATTCGGTCCTGGCCCGGCCTGACATCAGTCTCAAGGCCGAGGAGATCATCCTTCAAGTTCCAGCTCTGGAAATGGACTGGGATATTGGAGCAATGGTGTACCAACCTGAGGACACTTCCAAGATCCCCATCGGGGCGGATGGCAAGAAGGCCGGAGTGTTCATCCTGCATGGTGGATCGGGCGATCACAGATCGAAGGACAGGTTCGCTCGTTTTTTGACTGGGAAGTTCGGCTTCAAAGTTGTCAGCATGTCTTATCCCGGGAGACTCTATCTGCAGGATCCAAGCAGAGACTGGCCAGGCGATACCCTGAAACCTGATGGCACGGTACGAACGCCAAACTGGAAGCGAGACGAACTCATCACTCCCGACCAATATACCATCGTAGAGGATAGGGAAGAGTCCAGACGAAAAAGATGGGGCACGCTGATCTTGGCCTGTGCTAAGGAAGGGACCGTTTTCTACAACCGAATGGCTGGCTGGCCGGTGGCTTTCGAGGAAGGAGGAAAGACATTATTGGGCCGGCACCTTCCGGAGGAAGAGTATTCGATCTATGCCCACGGCCACTCCACAGGCGGACCCTTTGCCTTGATGTTGAGCCAGAGGGTTGCAAACATTGTGGGTATCATCGGTATGGAAAGTTCTCCATTTGGCCACATGTATGGGGAGATGCTGAGGCAGAGTCAGGGCATCAGCGAACCTTGGACCAGTCCGTTCAACTGTTTGAGAATCCGGTCCTGGCGCGACACCGCTAGGTACGCCGGCTACGAGGCCATACAGGAAGAGGGAACTCAAGCCCTGGGGCGGCTGGCAATGCTCATGGAGGAAGTGTTCGAGAGCTGGGGAAGAGGCACCAAGAGTCCGCAATTCAAGGCCGAGAACATCATCCATTTCGATAGCCCCGATGGACTGGCCGAGGCAGCGCGCGCTACCGCAAAACGGTTGAAACTGAGCGCCCAGGAGACCGACCTGCTGGTTGATCGATACCTGGGCTATCTGCGAGAGTTGAGGGGAGAGGGAGTCAAGCCGGTTCCTCCCCTGATTCTGGCCATCACCAAAAACAGCCGTGACCATACTCCCGAATCGTATCGGGAGGTCTATCTACCCCTGTTTGCCGCCATGAATCCGGCACCCAAAGTCCGGGTGATTCAACTTGATGGGGGCATCCATGGCTACAGTAGCCCGGAAGCGGACTTGCCCATGGGAGTGGCTCCCATGGGAGTTAAGCTCTGGTACGATGCCATGATGGACGGGTACTATACTGGTGGCGGCCCTTAACCCGTTTTCGTTGTAGGGCATTGACCCACCTGGTCAAAAAACCCGATCGCCTGGCCGCCAAAACGGCTGCCAGAAGAATCTATTTAAACTTCACGATTTTTGAGCCTAGCCCGTATTATGCATAGGTTCTCGTCACGAAGCCCCGTAGGGGCGAGCCGGTGGCTTGCCACGAGTGGCTCGCCCGAACAGTTCGGATGGCAAGACCGAAGCTACACGGGTAAAGAATGTGCCGCTCGTTCGGTTCGGGTCAGCCACCAGTTCGAATTTGGGGACAGACTACTCATTCCCCAATTT
>JAUXKG010000390.1 GCA_030624355.1 Acidobacteriota bacterium | reverse complement strand
TGTTATACCGGCACTTACAGCGACTCTCGCCCCGCTTCTATGCGCGAACTCGACTGGGCGACATTGTTTCGCGCATCAATAATGACATCGGGGAGATCCAACGTGTCGCTGCGGAGACGGTATTGGCCTCGGTGGGAAACGTTCTCTTTCTCTGTGGCACCACTTTTATGATGCTCTGGTTGGATGCCCGCCTCTTTCTTCTCAGCATCCTTCTGCTTCCCCTGAGCCTCTGGACGCTCACTCATTACCGGAGGCGGCTTGCGGACAAGGTGGCTGAGCTGCGGGAGGCGAGCTCCGAGATCGGCAGCTTTCTGATCGAAACTCTTCAGGGCATGAAACTAGTGGTTACATCCAATGCCCAGCAGCGAGAGGTCACCCGCTTTCGCGGGAAGAACGACAATTTTATCCGAGCGCTCATGTCCATGCAGTTCCACACCTATCTCTCCGGTGGGCTTCCAGGCCTGATCCTCTCAGGCAGTACCGTCTTGGTATTTCTGTACGGAGGCTATCAAGTGATACAGGGCTCCCTGACGATGGGCACCTTCTTGGCGTTTATGGCCTACCAGATGCGTCTGCTGCCACCGATCCAGGGGCTGATGGGACTTTACGCCAACCTGGCGACGGCCAGGGTTTCGCTTGAGCGTATACACCAGATCTTGGATACAGCACCTGAGGTAGTGGAGAAATGGGACCCCCTCTCTCTTCCCAAGGCGCATGGAGAGCTGGTGTTCAAAGATGTCACAGTTTCATATGATCGGGGTGGACCCATTCTGGAACACGTCTCCTTCGAAGTCCCGGCCGGGAAGAGTCTGGCTGTGGTAGGTCCCAGCGGGAGTGGGAAGTCAACCGTCGCTGACCTGTTGTTGCGCCTCCTGGATCCCGATAGCGGCGTCATCCGCCTGGATGGCCATGACTTGCGCACCCTTCGCCTGGAAGATCTGCGTCGCCAGATTGTGCTGGTGGACCAGCAACCCTTTGTCTTTCACTCTTCCATTGCCGAAAACATTCGCTACGCTCGGCCCGAAGCATCGGATGAGGAACTGGTCCAAGCGGCTCGCTCTGCAGGACTCGATGACTTCATTCAGCGACTCCCGCAGAAGTATCAGACGATGGTGGGTGAGCGAGGTATGGCGCTTTCGGCGGGAGAGCGCCAGAGAATTGCCATAGCCCGCGCCTTTCTTGCCGATCCGGTTGTACTGATTCTGGATGAGGCCACCGCTGCTCTAGATCCGATCACCGAAGAGCAGGTGATCTCCGGCTACCAAGCCATCATGAAGGGACGGACCACAATCCTGATCTCGCACCGATTCCAGCTGGCCAGCAAGGCCGATAGAGTAGTCGTGCTGGCGGGGGCGAGTTTGGTCGAGGAGGGATCGCCCCAGGAGCTGCAGGAACACCACGGGGCCTTCGTCCAGCTCTTCAACCTGAGTTCTTAACGTGAGCATTCCAGCCCCCGATAGCCTGCACCACAGATTCTTCGCTGGCCGGACCGGGAAGGGTGTCCGCGTGGCCATCATTGACAGCGGAGTCCATGCCGAGCATCCGCATGTCGGGGGCGTGGCGGGCGGCATCGCCATAGCGGCGGATGGAAGGAAGCATCAAGGTTATGTGGACCGACTAGGGCACGGTACTGCAGTGGCTGCTGTGATCCGGGAGAAGGCACCTGAGGCAGAGCTTTTCGTAGTGAAGGTCTTTCATCAGTCGCTCTCCACGCGAGTGGAGGTCCTGGAGCAAGCCATCACATGGGCCGCACAGGAGCGCATGCGGGTGGTCAATCTGAGCCTGGGTACCAACAAGACCGAGCACAGAAGGGAATTGCACGAGGCTGTCCAATTTGCAAGGGCTCGGGGAACTCTGATCGTCGCGGCTGATCAAGAGGCTGGAGTTCGCTATTTGCCGGGTAGCTTGCCCGGCGTGCTGACGGTGCTTTTGGATTGGAGTTGCCCTCGGAATGAATATCGAGCTGAGGAATTGAGTGAGGGGAAAATCGTGTTTCATGCCTCGGGCTATCCGCGTGACATTCCGGGGGTTCCAGCCAGCCGAAATCTGAAGGGAATCAGCTTCGCAGTTGCCAACATGACCGGTTTTGTTGCCCGCGCATGGGAAGCCCACCCCGATGCCTCACCTGACGATCTGTCCCGTGTCCTACTCACTCCTCCTTGACCTTGGAGCAAAGTCCGTACAGACACCAAGCTACTGATTTCTTATCGTCTTTCAACTGAAAGTCGGGAAGCTCGAAAAGGAATAATCTCGCCTTTGTCCCCCGGTCTCACTGTTGCAGTCGCTTATTGACAAGACCCTTAGTTAGTAGGTGTGGTTTCCTAAATGATAAGGCTTAATGGGTTAGAAGGCAAAATCCACGGTTTTATATATTAATCCGAAAGATAGAGGGGGGCATTCTACCCAACATAGACTCGTTGACTATTCAGTTGGTAGACACCAGGCGTTTGAGTTCTTCAACCCAGTTAAGGGCGACGTTGATTTGCATTGCCTCTTACTCGCCTTCCTGAATCATGACGAAGTGCTGGGCGTCGAGTGAGACGTCGCAGTTCGGAGGACCAAGACCCAGCTCAGATGGTGTCCCATTTCTTAACGGGAATGAGTAGTCTGTCCCCTTGACCCTCAGTTGGTCAGCAGATTGTACATTCCTTCAATGTTCATCGTCCGCCAAGTGTCGAAACTCTGCCAATCCTTGTAATCCTCCAGCAGAATGCTGGCCTGGAGTTGCTCAACGGTCCGACCGGCGGCGATCCCATCAGCCACGGCCTCCCTTAACTCCTCGAGATAGCCTCTGTGTTCGGCCAGGTCCGCCTTGTTTCCAATCTCCCCATGTCCAGGAACTATATAGTCGAAGTCGATATTTTCCACGCCCCGGATCGCATTCAGCCAGGCATCCAGCCGATCATTACCCAGAGTCTGGAAAGGAAGTCTCTTGATGGTGATAAAATCGACCACAAAAACCACACGCTCTTCGGGAAAGTACACCACACTCATATCGTCAGTGTGCGTTATGATGCCCGTGTAGATCATTTCCACGGTTTTTCCGCCCAAGCTGATGGTCTTCCGATCGGCAAATGTTTCGTTTGGAGGGTACACGTCGGCGACCGGACCTCTAACAATTTCCGCTCCGCTCAGCGCCCCATCACCGTTTTCGTCAAAGTAGGCGAAGTTAGTCTCAAGATTTCCACTGGCTTCACTCTGTTCAATTCGGCCATTGCCATTACGGTCCATCTCCTGAGTATTACTGGGAAGAGGGGTGTTAGCAGGAAGTAAAAGAAGCGGTTTGGTCATGTTCTGGTGCCCCACAAAAGTCGCAGTGTCGGCAAATACCTCACCACCGGAGGCGTGATCGTAGTGATGATGGCTGTAGAGTACATACCGAACGGGTACATCGAAGCGTCCAGCCAGCTCCTCTTTGAGCCAGGTGGCAAATTC
>JAUXKG010000406.1 GCA_030624355.1 Acidobacteriota bacterium | reverse complement strand
GGGGCAATTCGCAGACGACATTAGTCTTCCCGGAATGCTGTATGGGGTCGTTCTTCGCAGCTCTTATGCCCATGCTCGGTTGGGTCACATCGATGCCCAGGCGGCCCTAGAGGTCCCTGGAGTTGTTGGGGTTCTCACCTCCGAGGAGGTTAAGCGGACCACGAGACCCTTTAAGCCGGGTCGCTATTCAGCGGGTCTCAAGGAGCCAATTCCTGAGTACGCCACTGCCGTGGATAAGGTCCGTTATGTGGGGGAGCCGGTTGCTATGCTGGCGGCCCGCAGCCGCGCTTTAGCCGAGGATGGGCTGGATCTCGTCTCAGTGGAGTACGAACCTTTGCCGGCAGTAGTGGATCCTTGGGAAGCCATGGAGCCCACCGCACCTCTCCTTTTCGAGGAGCTGGACTCCAACGTGGCCTGGAAGGGTGCCGTCGCTTACGGGGACGTCGATGAGGCCTTTCGATCGGCCGATCGGATTGTGCGGGAAAAACTAAAGACTCATCGCTACAGTTCCACGCCTTTGGAATCCCTGGCCTGTCTGGCATCTTTTGACGATGCCAGCCGCAAGTTAACGGTCTGGTGCAATGGGCAGAATCCGGAGGTCCTCTATGATGCCCTTGGGGAAGCGTTGGACCTGAAGGATTTCCGAGTGATCATACCCGACATTGGAGGAGGTTTCGGGCAGAAGATCCACCTGATTCGCAAGTACGTCGTGCTCACCAGTCTGATGTCCATCAAGACAGGCAGGCCTGTCAAATGGATTGAGGACCGCAGCGAACACATGATGGCTGCCGGTCAGTCCTGTGGGATGGAGTTTGAGATTGAGGCGGCGGTCAAGAAAGACGGAACCGTGTTAGGTCTGAAGATCCAGGAGGTGGATGATGTTGGGGGATCCATCAGCACCCTCACCATTCACTTCACCAACAAGCTGAACAATCTGTTCAGTACCTACAAGGTCAAGAACTTCCGTCTGGAGGGACGCGCGGTCGTCACCAACAAGTGTCCCGTGGTTCCCAACCGAGGCATTGGCAAACCGAGTATGTGTTTTATCTGGGAACGCACCATGGATCGGATCGCCCAGGAGCTGGGGATGAGCCCCGTAGAGGTGCGTTCAAAGAACCTGGTTCCGACCAGCGAGTTTCCCTATACCGCCCCCAACGGCAATGTCTACGACAGCGGCGACTATACCCAGTTACTGGAGAAGGCAGTCAAGAAGCTGGAATACGACAAGCTGAGGGAAGAGCTGAAGCAAAAGAGGGAGAAGGGAAAATACCTTGGGGTTGGATTGGTCATTGGCCTGGAACCGGGGGGAAGAAACGCGGCCCGGGATATGGCCATCTTTCCCGATGTGAAGGAGCTGCCCGGGGCCGGCGGAGTTGAGGGTGCCACCATCAAGCTGGAAAGAAACGGAAGTGTCACCGTGTTTCTGGGAGCACCCAGCTGTGGTCAATTCCATGAAACCACCACAGCCCAGGTGGTGGCGGAAAATCTCGGTCTTTCACCTGAGCACATCAGTGTCTCTCCCCGCTACGATAGCGAGGTTTCTCCCTGGGGAGTCGCCTCATCCAATACGGGTAACAACTTTCATCTTTACGACATCGGCGCCGTACACGGTGCCTCCCTGAAGCTGCGCGAAAAGGTCCTCCAGCTCTCGGCGCACCTGCTGGAGAGCTCTCCGGAAAAATTGACGATCGAAGACGGCAAGATTTCCATCAAAGGTTCGTCGGATAAATCCGTGACCTTCAATCAGCTGGGCAAAATCGCCTATGGTAATCAGTCGTTTATCCCGGAGGAACTGGAGGCAGGCCTTCAGACCACTTACTATTACAAGTTCCCTCATGCTCAACCCTTCATGGTTCCCGATAAGGAAGGTCGGGTGCGGGCCCAGTTCACCTTCTCTGCAGCGGCCCACGGGGCTGTGGTGGAGATCGACACGGAAACGGGTCGGGTTGAAGTGTTGCGCTACATTATCGTTAGCGACAACGGCACCATCATCAACCCCGACGTGGTGGATGGGCAGATCTATGGTTCGGTAGCCCATGGCATCGGGGTGGCTCTCGGAGAGGGATTTGTCTACGATTCAGACGGACAATTGCTCACCGTCACCCTGACCGATTACGCTAAGCCCTCCACCTGCGAGACTCCAAGGGTCGAGATCGAACACTCTCCCGGGCCCTCTCCCTTTTCCGTTTTGGGCCAGAAAGCGGCCGGAGAAGGAGCCGCCATCCCGTCACCGGCGGCCATCGCCAGTGCCATTGAGGATGCCTTGCAGCCCTTTGGGATCAAGATCAGGGAATTGCCTCTTTCCCCTGAAGTCATCTGGAGTCTGGTCCATCAGGGAGAACGGTGACACCGAAGTCCCTGACGGCCTACGTGGCCTCTTTTGCTGCGGAGACTCGAGCCCACCACATTCCCGATGAGATTTTACATTTCGGAAAACGGTCCATCTTGGATGGGCTGGGACTGGCCCTTTGTGGAGCCACCTCTCAAGCAAGCCGCCTCATTCGACAACACCTCCGATCCCTCTCCTGCAGCAGTGACGAAGCCTCGGTCTTGGGAAGTGATCTGTGCCTGGCGCCGAGGTTTGCGGCCCTGGCAAACGGTACCTCGATGCATGCCGATGATTACGACGATACCCAACTAGCTGTGGCCAAGGATCGAGTCTATGGGTTATTGACCCATCCCACGGCTCCCGTCCTGCCTGCGGTTCTGGCCGTCGGTGAGTGTAACCACCGTTCCGGAGAGGACGTGTTGACCGCTTACCTGGTAGGTGTGGAGGTTGAGACCAAGATCGCTGAAGCCATCGATCCCCGCCACTATCAACAGGGCTTTCACTCTACCGCCACTTGTGGGCCCTTCGGCGCCTGTGCAGGCGCCGCCAACCTGCTGGGATTTGATGTTGAGACCACCCTCCGAGCCCTGGGTATTGCCGCCAGTCAGTCCGCCGGCTTGAGAGAGAATTTTGGAACCATGGTGAAGCCTTTGCATGCCGGATGGGCTTCGGAAAGTGGGGTGGTTGCCGCACAGCTGGCCCCCCTGGGTTACACGGCAAGCCCCATCATTCTGGAGGCCGAGCGAGGCTTTTTTCAGGCGGCGGGTGGTGGCTACGAAGCCAGCATGATCGATGAAAAACTGGGCAATCCCTGGACCTTCGTCTCTCCGGGTGTGTCCATCAAGCCTCATCCCTGTGGTTCGCTGACTCACCCCGC
>JAUXKG010000354.1 GCA_030624355.1 Acidobacteriota bacterium | reverse complement strand
TGATCGACGGTTCCGTGAAATTGATGAAAAAAATGTACCCGGTCAGATAGTGTCGACAGGGACGAAATTTGGAGAATCTCGCCACGAGACAGTGTGAGAACTCCGGGTTAGCTTTGATCAGTTTCTGGCCTATTCCATTCCAGAAACCTGAGCCCCATTGTAGCGACTTTTGACCAATCGGGGTGGTCATTCCGTTGCCCTTTTTATTCGCCGCTAAAATCGATTACTATAACGTGGACGGTTAGTGACTCGTCTCCCGATGGAACTGGTAGCGAGCAGAAAGCAGACTGTCACTATGCTGGCTTCGAAGTTATGTACAGAGAGAAGAAGATTACGGCGGTCATTCCATGCCTGAATGAGGAACAGGGAATTCAGAAGGTTCTGTCTGGCATACCGGACCTGGTGGATGAGGTAATCGTCGTAGACAACGACTCGACTGATGGTACAGCCCAGATTGCTCGGAAGATGGGAGCTAGAGTGATCCAGGAGAATGTCAGGGGTTACGGGAGAGCTTACAAGACGGGCCTTCTCCATACCAAAGGGGACATAATCATCACCCTTGATGGTGATCATTCGTATCCACTTGACGCTCTATCTTATCTGTTGGAGGCATTGCTGAATTCAAAGGTCGGCTTCATTTCCGCGTCCCGTTTTCCGGTTCAGGATCCCGAATCGATGGCTCTCTTGAACCTGTTCGGGAACAAGATTCTCAGCTATGTCATGTCCGTACTTTACCTGCGCCGAATTCGTGATTCTCAGTCCGGAATGTGGATCTTTTATTCCGACTCACTGAGGAAAATGAATCTCCGTAGTGATGGAATGGCTTTTTCGGAGGAGATCAAGATCGAGGCCATGCTCAATCCTGACATTGGCTTCAAAGAAATTCCGATCAATTACTCAAACCGGGCAGGGGAAAGAAAATTAGAGCCTTGGAGGGATGGGTGGAAGAACTTGGTCTTTCTATTCAGAAAAAGGCTGTTCGGGTGAGAAAATCGGAGACTCTAGCCCCTCTGATAAGAGACAACGGGCAATTGAAACTGGGAAACTGAAACCTACTTCATGCAGTGCCCAATCTGTGACTATCCCAACGCCCAACCGCACTATCGGATGAAAGATAGATTCTTCGCGGTTTCGTCCGAGGAGTTTGAACTCTATCGCTGCAGCAGTTGTGGTATTCTATTCCAGCAAGAAGAGGAAATACGGGAGCGTTTGGCTGACTTTTATCCTCCTGGCTACTGGTGGCAGGCTTCCGGAAGGCTTTCCTCTCTGGAAGCGGTTTACCGGGAGTGGATCGTTCGACACGATCAGTTGGGCTTTGTGACCTCTCTTCTCTCGGAGTCAAGGGGGGAGCGTTTGCTCGATATCGGCTGTGGCAATGGAACCTTTGTCCAGCTGGCCCATGGGGCGGGACTGGATGCCTATGGATTGGAACAGTCTCAGGAGGCGGTGGAGGTTGCCGAACAGCAGGTGCCAGGACGGATCTTCCACGGAATCGAACAGGATTTGGTCGAGCGGAAAGAGCAATTTGACATCATCACCCTCTTTCACTGTTTGGAGCACCTGACAAGTCCCTTCCTTTATCTGAAGAACCTTCAAAAACTCCTTCGAGGGCCTGGGAAGCTGGTAGTGCAGGTGCCCAATGTTCATAGTCTGCAGGCAAAACTCTTCGGATCTCGCTGGTACGGTTTGGACTGCCCGCGGCACGTTTACAACTACAGCACAACTTCGCTGATTCATCTGCTGGAAAGGGCCGGCTTTCGAATTCACCGAGTTCGCCATTTTTCGTTGCGTGACAACGCAGCAGCCCTTGTCTCCAGTCTGTTTCCGATCCTGGATCCCATGTCCCAGCGGGTGAAACTGCTCAGAGAGAAGGGGAAGAGGCACTCTTTGGGTCTTTCTATCCGGGAAGTCCTCTACCTTCCTCTCTTTGTTCTGGCCCAGCCATTAGCCCTGCTGGAGGCGATTCTGGGAAGAGGTGCAACTGTAACTGTATTTGCCACGATGGACTGAAGGGGACGATGTCTTTAGTATCTGGGAGTATCAGCTAAATGAAGATTTGTGTGATTGGAACTGGATATGTCGGCTTGGTGGCCGGAACCTGCTTCGCCGAGACCGGAAATGACGTCATCTGTATGGATGTCGATCAGAAGAAAATCGCTCTTTTAGAGAAGGGCAAGGTTCCCATCTACGAGCCGGTTCTGCAGGAGTTGATTCAGAGGAACCTGCAAGAAGAGCGCATTCGCTTTACCACCGATCTTTCTTGGGCGGTGCAGAACTCACTGGTGGTCTTCATTGCCGTCGGTACGCCTGAAAACGAGGATGGTTCGTCAGATTTGGGACATGTCATGGAGGCGGTGCGGAGCGTTGCCAAGGCCATGGATGGTTACAAGATCGTGGTCATCAAAAGTACAGTTCCGGTGGGCACAGCCGACAGCGTGCTCGAAGAAGTCCATTCCCTGACCCGTTTTCAGGTAGACGTGGTTTCCAATCCCGAGTTCTTAAAGGAAGGTGCCGCCATTGAAGACTTCATGAAACCGGACAGAGTAGTTATTGGAGCCGATGAAGTCAGAGCTGTGGAGATCATCAAAGAACTGTACGCTCCCTTTACCCTGACTGGAGCCCCTCTGCTGGTAATGGACTCTCGGAGTGCGGAGATGACCAAGTATGCTTCCAACTCCATGCTGGCTTGCAGGATCTCTTTTATGAATGAGATGGCTAATCTGTGCGAACATGTGGGAGCAGACATCCAGTGGGTTCGACAGGGGATCGCTACCGATCGGCGCATAGGTCCTGCATTTCTTTTCCCGGGCTTGGGCTACGGCGGTTCTTGTTTTCCCAAGGACATCAAGGCATTGCTCAGTGTTGCTGAAGAGCACCACTATCCATTGAAGTTGATCCAGGCAGCCCAGGAAGTGAATGAACTCCAAAAACAGGTGATCGTCGAAAAAATATTGAAGTTCTACTCCTCGGAATTGGCCGGTCGGTTGGAAGAGCTGAAACGCTCGCCCAAAAGGAAGAAAGAGGGGGAAAAACCGGCAAACATCGATCAGGGCGCTGAGCTGCCGAAGGACTACAGCTATTTCTTGTCCTTGGATGCAGAGCAGCTCCCCGACATGGCTTTTGACGCTGAGCAGCAGAAGCTTGGTTCCCTGTCTCTCGACAAAAGAGAAAAGGGAGGTAGTGGTACGAAACCGTTGAAAGGGAAGACCTTCGCTGTCTGGGGGCTTTCGTTTAAGCCCAAAACCGATGATATGCGGGAAGCCCCTTCTCGAACTGTCATCGGCCAGCTCCTGAAGCTGGGCGCCCATGTTCAGGTTTACGATCCTGAGGCCATGAAAGAAGCTCGAAAGATTTTCGGCAAAAAGGTCCGCTATGCCCGAAACAACTACGAAGCTCTTAAAGATGCCGACGCCTTGGTCCTGGTTACGGAATGGAACGTGTTTCGGAACCCCAACTTCGACAGGATCAAGAGTCTGCTTAAGTACCCCATCATCTTTGATGGAAGGAATCAGTATAGTCCCGGCGAGATGAGAGAGTTGGGCTTTCTCTATTTTGGTATTGGCCGGCAACCTGAGATCTGAAACCTGAAAAGGAAGGTGTGATATGAGCAGTAAGCTGCCTGAAATCGCCTTCAACAAGCCATTTATTGTTGGTAAGGAACTTTATTACATTGCTGAAGCGGTAACGAAGGCTCATCTTTCTGGCAATGGTTCGTTCACAAAGCGATGTCATGAGTGGTTGCAGACTCATTT
>JAUXKG010000426.1 GCA_030624355.1 Acidobacteriota bacterium | reverse complement strand
GGAATGGTCAGCACCACTATCCTGGCGCTCATGGTGATTCCTGCGTTGTATTTTATCTGGAGGCGGCAGGGGCTGGCCTTACCCAATGAATCACATCACGAAGTCACAGACGAATCAGCGCGATGAAGATCCTCACAAATCCACACACATACACCATACTTTTGCTCGCTGGCCCGCTGACCGCACACCAGCGAGCCGTGGCCCTGATCCGCCTTGGACCAGGGGTAGCCGCACACACAACGGCCCCTCGGGCTCCACCTGTCCCGAAGGGCCTCTCGAGTGTCCTGGGGCTTCCGACTTCCCGCCGCGCCAGCCCCCCCAAAAGGAAAGTCCTATCACCTTTCGACTCACAGTGCACCGAGAACAATCGCTTTGTACCAGCCTGGTCGAGCACCGTAACGGTATCGGTGCGCTTGGTTCGTTCACCGCCCCTGCTACTTCCCAGAGGACGAAAATTGGACCTCAGTTGCTATCAACTTGCCATCTTCCTGCGTGACGTCAACCGCTACCCGGTCCCCCACCTTTGGCAAGTTGCTCCCACCTTCTCTTCCTCTATTCCGATATTTCGTCGTGGGGAGGGTGTGGACTGAGACGGTCTTTCCTTCTATCGTAAGGACCACCATCTGATCTGTATCCAGGGCGCTGACCGTGCCAAAGACGTGCATCCCTTCCCCGTGCGCTGCAGCTACCCCGACAGACATCGCTATTATCAGCAGGGACAGCATTGCAATCCGGTTCAACATGTTTGTCACCATTTCTGCTTCAGTTAATGATGGTGTGAAGGAGACTGCGGATCAATCTCTTCGCCTCGCAGAAAGCGGTCGATGTGTTCTTGCTCTTCCCGCTCAACTTGACTCACGGGGTTATACCTTTCCATATCTTCCAGCTCTTCGCTCGTGATGTTTGGGAGATGGCGAATCAAATGCACCAGGTTCCAACTGTCTAGATCCTGTTCCGGACGGCCTTTCCCCCAAGCGGGCATTCCGGTGAAGCGAATGCCATTGTGGATGATATAGAACAGCTCTCCGTCGGAGAGGGACTGTGTCTCCGATTTGCTCAGGTCAGGAGTTCTAGGATAGAAGTTCTTTCCAATCAAGGTGGAGCAGCTTCCGTCATTCGCGTGGCAGGATGCGCAGTGGTCAGCAAAGTGAATCCGCGCCTCCGCGAGAACCTCCTCTGTGGCGGGAACCGGGTTTTTCATCTCCCTCTGGGCTTGAGGCACTGCCAGATGCCGCAGACGACGAGCAATCATGACCTCGATGCCCATTGGACGGTCCTTCGCGCTGAAACCTGATTGCAGCACGTACCACAATACGGTGACAGCTCCTGCCACTAAGATCAGGGCCACTGCGAGCAAGGACCAGGCACCTCGGGTCATCTTCGACGCTCCACTCTTGCCTGTGGCCCTGACAACCGCGCGATGTCAGAGAGCGAAATCCACGACCGGGGTTTATATCCGGACCACAGACGGCATCGGCTTTCCGGGACTCCCTCTGGTTCTCGCAGCGAGAACCAGGAGAACATGGGCCAAAAGTCATTCCTGGGAGTCTTCGGCGCCCTCTCCTAGCGTTAAGAAGAGAAAGAAAAAGGAGGCGTGCACAGCAGCGCCGAATTATCGCAAACAGATGTTACAAAGGCAAGGGTGGAGGGTGCCGCCACACCCATCAACTGCTGATCTAGCGAGAGCGGTGAAGTCGCACGTACCTGTGAGCCCTCGGGCGAGTGTTCGGGATCAAGGGCGAAACACTTGAGCGCTCAAGTCAGTGGTGGAACGGATGAATGTCAATCAGAACGTTCGCCTCATCCAGCTCTACTCTCACTAATATTCCCTCCTTCAGCCCACTAAGCTTACTCCCTGCTGCGGGATCAACAGCAAAACTTTCCAGGCCTTCACTAGTAAAGAGCTCGATCACTTCCCAGAACGGATCCGCATAGGCGAGGTTACCGACCAGGAGGCGATGTCCGTGGATGGGTGCATTTTTATCGTGGACATCCAGTAACACATTAGCCTCATCCAGCGTCACCACCACCTCGTCTCCAACCTTTGCCTTGTGCAACCCCATGCGCTCTGCCTTATTTACGCTGACGTGTCGCGGCCGCATTTTCAGTCCCGGTGACCCTTTTATCTCGAGTTGCATCAGCCCCGAATGAATCCTCGTAATAACGGCTGTTACATCCCTGTGGGAATTTGGCCCACTGAGATCAGCTTCGTGGGCAAAGCCAGGTGATCCGAGCAGTAGGAGCAACATGCAGGCTGGTACATAGTATGTAAAACTTCTGAGATCCATAAAGCTCACCCCCTTCTGAATAGAGTTGCGTCTAGGTATTGTTGCCCGTCGTCTGACGTAACTCGTTTCCGTGGACTTCACACCACCTTCCTGGGTCCAGTTCAGCCCGTCGACAGAGATGGCGCTGAGGATCCGGGAGGTGGCACCATCAAACGCAGCGTGATACATCCTGATCCCACCGCCTGGCGGCGGCACCACAGCTGGGAAACTTACATTCCGGCTTTCAAATGATCCCAGCGGACCAATATCGATCCTCCCCCGCGGCTCCTTGACCCAGACTTCAGCCGTTTGCCCTAGACCTGTTCCTGCGTTGTCATGAATGCAACTGTGTATGCGCAGCAGCAAGCCAGTGACAGGACGAGGAATAGCATTAACCTTCTGACCCTACCGTTCATTGTTCTTCGCCTCTTCGCATCCTTGATTGGTGCGTGCAACTTGCTGCCTGGCGATAAAACAGCGTTACCGGTACGAACTCACCCCGAGGGCTTCCTCATCGGCTTCTACGAACTTGCTTCTGGGAGGAACCCTAGGTCCCCATGACGACTTCCTGGAGCTCAGGAATTAATCAGCTATGCATTTCTTATTTGGTGAACAAACAAAAAGCCCTTCGGGTACACACCCACCCGAAGGGCTTCTCGGACAAGTCCTGGCCTCTACGACTTAGTTTTGCGCCAGTCACCCCATACGGAACTCCGAACTGACGAGGCTCCGACTTGC
>JAUXKG010000081.1 GCA_030624355.1 Acidobacteriota bacterium | reverse complement strand
GCTAATCGCCTCCATCCGAGACGAAAATCCCGTCATTTTTCTGGAACCGAAAAGTATCTATAGAGCGAGTAAGGGTGAGGTTCCCGAGGGAGAATACACCGTCGCGTTGAGCAAGGCTAAAGTGGTTTGCGAAGGAGAAGATGTCACTCTTATCACTTACGGTGCAATGGTTCCCAGAGCCCGCCAGGCAGTCGAAAAGGCCGAAGCGGAGATTGGAGTCTCTACCGAGGTGATCGACCTGCGAACACTGCTTCCCTATGACGTGGATACGATTCTGAGCTCAGTAAAAAAAACGGGACGAGTCATCATCGTCCACGAAGCTCCCAAGACATGCGGTTTCGGTGCTGAGCTCTCGGCCATGCTGAACGAGAAGGCGCTACTCGACTTGCAGGCTCCTGTGCTCAGAGTTACCGGTTTTGATATCCCCTTTCCCTATGTGTTTGAGCAGGAATATCTTCCCAACGAAAGGCGCATCCGGAAGGCGCTGGTGGACAGCGTCAATTTCTAATCGGAAAATGGATATGTCGTTTAAATTCAAACTCCCTGACCTCGGGGAAGGAATGGTTGAAGGAGAAATTGTACGCTGGTTCATCGAAGAAGGTGACCTGGTGGAAGAAGATCAGCCTATTGTCGAAGTGATGACTGACAAGGTTACCGTTGAAATTCCTTCACCTCGCAACGGCAGGATCGCCAGGAGATTCGGGGAAGAGGGCCAGATCATTGAAGTAGGTACAACACTGGTGGTCATAGAAGAATCGGGGACTGCTGCTCCCGTTGCTGCCACCAGATCCAGAACCGAAGTACAGAAAACGGAACAGCCGGTGGCGGCCCCCGAAGACAAGACAGGTAGTGACAAGAACAGGGGCATCCTGGCCACTCCGGCGATTCGAAAGCTGGCTCGCCAGATGGGTGTAGGTCTCAGCAAGATCCAGGGCACGGGAGCTGGAGGAAGAATTGTTCAGGAGGACCTTCACCACTACCAGAATAACCAGACAGCTACAGCGGAACAAATGGAAACAATTCCCTATCGCGGTCTGCGTAGGAAAATTGGCTCACAGCTGCTTCTCTCAAAGAAAACGGCGCCTCATTACACCTATGTGGAAGAGGTGGACGTTACCCAACTGGTACGCCTGCGGGCAGAGCTGGCAGAGAAGAACAAGAATGTTCACCTGACTTATCTTCCCTTCGTAATGAGAGCGGTCGTGGCAGGCCTGAAGAAATATCCTCTATTGAATTCCACTCTGAACGAGGAAGAAGAAGTCATTCAGCTCAGAAAATACTACAACCTCGGAATCGCAACAGCCGCTCCTTCAGGCCTGATCGTTCCAGTCGTGAAGCATGTCGATACTAAGGACATACTCCAACTCGCTAAAGAAATAGACACTCTGGCAGAGTCGGCTCGAGCAGGCAAAACAACACTCGAAGAACTACAGGGAGGAACCTTCACTCTCACCAGTTTAGGACCGTTGGGCGGGGTTTTAGCAACCCCGATCATCAACCTTCCCCAAGTAGCCATCCTGGGAATCCACAAGATCTCTCAGAAGCCGGTGGTACGGAACGAGCAAATCGTAATTCGCGACATGATGAATCTAAGCATTTCTCTCGATCACCGAGTGGTGGATGGCATCGTGGCTGCCGAGTTTCTGCATCACATCATTCCTCTTCTTGAAGACCCTGACACAGACACGGATTAACACAGATTTCGGAGACACGAATTGACACGGATAAAGAAAGGTTCTTCTTGTCAGCTGTCAGCTGTCAGCGGCCGAAGGCCAGAGGTCAGCTGTCAGCTGACGTCGAGGGAAACATCCAGGGCCGGGGAGCTATGCGTCAACCACCCAAGTGAGATCAAGTCCACGCCTGTAGCCGCCAAGTCGACAGCGCTTTCGGGCGTGATGCCTCCGGACACCTCGATGATGAGCCTTTCGTCGACGATCCGAACCGCCTGTTGTACGGTTTCCAAGCCCATGTTATCCAGCAATACAGCATCAACCTGGAGCTCCACTGTTTCCTCGAGCTGCTCCAGTGTATCCACTTCCACTTCGATTTTCACAGTGTGTCCAATCACTTCACGAGCGCGCGCCACAGCCTGGCGAATTCCACCCGCAACAGCCACGTGATTGTCCTTGATCAACACGGCATCATCCAGCCCGAATCGGTGATTAAAACCACCCCCTGCGCGAACTGCGTATTTTTCAAGCGAGCGCAATCCGGGAGTAGTCTTTCGGGTACAGACGACTTTGGTCGAACTCTTTCCAATCTTTTCTACAATGTTGTGCGTGGCAGTGGCAATTCCGGAAAGACGACCCACAATGTTGAGAGCGGTCCGTTCCGCCGTGAGCAGCCCTCGTGCCAGCCCTCTGACCACTGCCAGAATGTCCCCGCTTTGGACTCTACTGCCGTCAGGAACACAGATGTCAGCCTGTGCCGAAGGATCCAGCAAACGGAATACAAAGAGAGCCACTTCAATACCAGCAATGCAGCCTGGCGAACGGCACACAATCCCTGCGCTGGCCTCTAGATCCGGAGGAACAATCGCATCTGTCGTGAGATCTCCCGCACGCCCCAAGTCTTCTTGTAGGGCACGGCGCAGGATATCTTCGTAAATCAAAGGATGAAGTGGGACCAGTTTTCTCGACATCTTACTTTCATCCTGATTTCCCTCTGCCAACTGCCATCATTCGCTCCACCGCACGGCGAGCACGACGGGCGATCTCAGATTCAACCTCAACACTGTGTTGCAAGTTCTTCAAGCTGGCTAAAATTCGAGGCAACGTGATGCGTTTCATGTGAGGACAGAGATTACAGGGTCTGACAAAGTGGACATCCGGATACTCGACTGCAACGTTGTCGCTCATCGAACACTCCGTGACCATCACAACATAGTTTGGTCTCTTTTCTTCCACGTAGTTGATCATTCCGGAAGTGGAGCCCACATAATCGGCTTCTTCGAGAACCTCTGGAGGGCATTCAGGATGAGCCAAAACTTCCACACCCGGATGTTGCTGTCGGAAGGCACGCACCTGGTCGGCAGTAAATCGCTCGTGAACTTCACAGTGACCCTTCCAGACGATTAATTCAACCGCAGTCTTAGAAGCGACGTAGTGTCCCAGATACTCATCGGGTAAAAAAATCACCTGCTGGCTACCCAGAGACTCCACCACCTCAACCGCATTGGCTGAGGTACAGCAGATGTCCGATTCTGCCTTGACAGCTGCCGAGGTATTCACATAGCTAACAACCGGAACACCAGGATAGCGTTCCCGCAACAGACGCACATCCTCAGCGGTGATCGATGAAGCCAGAGAACAGCCCGCTTCAAGGTCGGGAATCAGAACAGTCTTGTCCGGATTCAGGAGCTTGGCCGTCTCCGCCATAAAATGGACTCCGCAAAGCAGAATCACATCAGCCGTTGTTTCCCCAGCTTGTCTGGCCAGAGCCAGGGAATCACCCGACAAATCAGCCACACCGTGGAAAATCTCTGGAGTCTGATAATTGTGAGCCAGAATGATCGCGTTGCGCTGTTTCTTCAACTCGTTGATAGCAGCAACATAAGGTGCATAGACCGGCCACTCTAGTTCAGGGATAAATTCCCGGAGTTTTTGATAGATAGGTGCAGTGGCCTGTGCCACTTCGGCGCTGTAATCGAGAGGACTGGATTCGACAAAATCAAGACTCATCTGCGCTCCCTCAGTTTATACTCACATTGAGCATATATTGACTCCAAAAAAGAACGCTGATTTCAGACAGCGTCTTTATTTAACCTTATGCTAAATGTGAGTCTAAGTCAAATCTAACCTCCGGGTAAACCGACCCCTGGAGCTCGTCGCTCGCGCAATACCCCTCGTCGAAATCGAAAAAGCTCGGCGGGCCTCCCTCCCGTCCGGGTCTCCACCTGGCTAGTGCCCTCCACCAAACCCCCTTTTTCCACCAACCGCCTGAAGTTCTGTTTGTGCAACAGCACACCGGCTAGAGCCTCGACCACCCTCTGCAACTGTAAGAGCGTAAAGGTTGGAGAAATCAACTCAAAAACCACAGGCCGGTATTTAATCTTGCCCCTCAACCGACCCAGTGCGGTGGCCAGCATGCGTCGATGGTCGAGGACCATAGGCCTTCCCAGCTCACCCAGGGGACTCCTCGCTCCCTGGGCCCCCTTCTTCGATTTCGAACCTCCAGCTGCCGTCTGGCTGCCGGGTTCACGGTGAGCTTCCGAAACCAATCCGGCTTCGTAGAGCAGTTCATACCGCTCCAACACTCTTTCCCCGTCCCAGGCAGCTTCGCCCAGTCCAAAACTGATGGTGACTCGCTCGCGTCGAATGGCGCGAATCGAACGGTCGGAAACAGAGTCAGCCCAGCTCAGAAGAGGACCAATGATTTCCTGTTCAATGATTGGCGGGCAACCGGTCCGCCAGTCTTCCCAGGGAAGAAAAGCATAATAATCCTGCCAATTGGCTCTTCCAGCAATCGACTGGCCGCGCTCTCGCACCAGAGCCAGATAGGCCACCGACAGGACTGGCGGCCCTCCCCTTCGCTCGATCGGATCTCGATCCCGATCTCCGAAGGTGTAGAGCTGCTCAACATAGCCGAGATCCAGACTGGTCTGCTCGCTGACCCATCCCCGCAACTCTTTTTCCAGCGTTCGTCCCCTGCCCGGATCCAACGGACCAAACGGAAGTGCCTCAAGCTCCTCTCGGCTGGCCAGCCAGTGCTTGGCACCCTCGACCGTCAACACTCTGGGTGAATCGCCGGTGACCGCCACGATTACGGCGTTCAACCCTATGGCAACAGCTGCTTCCTGGCCTCTTTGGAGCTCCACATCAATCCTCTACCTAAATATTTACCACGTAATTCTGTAATGATCCATGCCGACGTCCGTTCCGAGAGGGGTGAAATTGACAGGGTTGTTTGTCAGGCTGGAGGCTGGCAGCCTTCTGACGTGGATCCCATGGGCAGATGGTATCGGCAAAGGATCTGCCCGCCAACCGCTACCAGGACGGGGGAACCACATGTTGACTTTCCCCGGGCCAGAGCGTAGGCTCCGACAACTTGCAAAGATGTTGGCCCAAAGTTCTGAAATCACTCTTGAGTTGACCCCGCGCAGCCGCCTGGACGTAATCGACGTGACTCAGCAAATTGCCAGGCAGTGTAACGATTTTCTTATACACTATCCCAAGGCCTTCTATTTTTCCTACCACACGACTGCCGGGTACTTTGAGCAGAGCCTGTGCGCTCGCCTGAACCATGATGCCAATAGCCTTCAAGCCTTCGTCCAATCCTTTCAGAGACTCTTTCCGCCCAATGCCGACTACCACCACGACCAGCTGGATTTGAGGGTCGAGTTGAGTGAGGAACAGCGAAGCCGAGAGCCCTGTAACGCCGATTCTCACCTTACATTCATTGGCTCCGGTCTCACCAGTTCAGTAACCTATCGAAACTGTCCGAATACTCCAGTCTATTTCATTGACCTGGACGGAGTTTGCGGCGACACGAGCCGCCAACGCCAAACTACTGTGGTGGGCTTCACTCGGGAGAAAGTGGTGGATCGAGCCAGCTTTTTGATTCCTCTTTCCAATCACCCGATCGACTCGGCCAGCCTCAAGGATCCACGCTTCCGGTTCTTCGATCAACTCCAGGACCTGATCGCCCGCCATAACGTTGCCCAGGGACGAATCGAAATCTCCCTGGCTCCTGACGAGCGTCACGCTGGTCTGACTATCAATGAATATGAAACCTTGCTGATGAAACATGATCTGGCCGAGGTGCTTCACAACCCTTTGCGTTTCATGACAGAAAAAGGCAGGCATATGCTCTCCGACCCTCGGGCTATCCCGACCAAGATCAAAGACTACGCCAAATATGATCTGGTTCAAGTGGTTAACGAGTTCGTGGACACTCTGGGATTGAGAGATTCTCTTCTAGAGCAAATCATTGATAAATTCCTGACAGTACCAGCGGCCCATTTCCTGAGGATGAAGAGAACGGTGAGTCTGCTGATCTCCGATCCGGAGGGCGTAGGGTGCGGATCCATCATTCAGGGAAATTACCAAAGTCCGGTTCTGGTCCAATGGAGAAAGGCTCAGCAACAGGAACGCCAACTGGAAGTCACTCTTTTTCGGTTCGAGTAGATTGGCCTTCGGCCGCTGACAACTGACAGCTGACAAGGGGGTTGAAGAATCTGCTGAGCACTAATCCGTGTGAATCCGTGTTTGTTAATCCGTGCAATCCGTGATTAGAACAAGGTGATTTGGCGAGATGAACCCACAGATTCCAGTGAGGAGACTGACACACCAATGAGTCGGATCTTCTGCCGAGGATCCCGAAATTTCTTCAGCAGCCGGTGAGCCACATCGAAAACGTCGTCCGAACCGCAAATTGGATCCCGGATCGTGACTTGCCGCGTAATAGTGGTGAAGTCTGAGTAACGAAGTTTGAGAGTCACGGTTCTGGCTGAGAGGGACAACTTGCTGAGCCGCTCACAAACACTCAGCGTCAGGCGCCGCAAGGTCTGATCCAGAATCTCTCTGTCCAAAACGTCTTCTGAGAAAGTGTTCTCGTGACCGATTGATTTGGGTTCCCGACTTTGGACAACTGGTCGATCATCCACTCCGTTAGACAGTCTCCAAAGATGATCTCCGAGTTTGCCGAAACGTTCGATCAACAGGGAAAGCTCCAGATGGCGAAGTTGAAGAATGGTGTGGACACCCAGTTCAGTCAGCCGGGCTTCGGTTTTCGGTCCGACTCCCCAGAGGCGCGAGATCGGTAAAGGATCCAGAAAACTCTGGACCTCCTCGGATTTCACCAAAACCAATCCGTCCGGCTTTTTCAGATCGGAAGCGATTTTAGCCACAAATTTGTTTGGAGCGATGCCGACCGACGCGGTCAACCCGTGCCGATCTGAAATGGTGTCCTTCAGGGATTGGGCAATTTCCAGAGCGGTGTCGCAACTGTTTCCCCTTTGAGACATATCCAAAAAAGCCTCATCAATGCTCAGTGGTTCGACTCGCTCAGAATAAGAATAGAAGATGGCCCTAATCTGATGACTGACCTTGACGTATTTTTTTCGGTCAGGACGGAGGTAAGTTCCGTTCGGGCACAGACGAAAGGCTCTGCTGATAGGCAGTGCGGAATGAATTCCGAACTTTCGCGCCTCGTAGGAGCAGGCAGCCACTACACCCCGCCCCTCTCCATTTCTCGGATCCGCCCCGACGATGACCGGCTTGCCGCGATACTCCGGGTGTTCTCGCTGTTCCACGGACGCGTAGAAAGCATCCATGTCGACGTGAAAAATGGTTCGGCTCATACCGTCGGCGAAAAGAGGCTGACAACTGACAGCAGACCATTGTCGATTGACGAGTGTCGAGTGACGAATGAGAAGAAGATACCTTTTTTACTCCGTGTCAATCTGTGTTCGTTAATCCGTGCAATCCGTGATTAGTCGTTCACTCTGATCTTGAGCTTGGGAATCTCCATCATGACCTTCGATTGCGGAGGCACACTGCTGACCAGCCACACGTTTCCGCCGATGACAGAATCGTGGCCGATGACTGTGTCTCCGCCCAGGATGGTGGCGCCGGAGTAGATGATTACATTATCCTCCAAGGTAGGATGTCTTTTCTCGTTCCTCACACTGGAGGCACCCTCCTTGGGAAAACTCAACGCTCCTATCGTGACTCCCTGGTAAAGTTTGACGTTGTAGCCAATCTCCGTTGTTTCACCGATGACTACACCTGTCCCGTGATCAATGAAAAACCGGCGTCCAATTCTGGCTCCAGGGTGAATGTCAATTCCTGTCTCACGGTGAGCGTACTCCGTCATGATCCGGGCAATCAGCGGAACATCCAGCCGGTGCAGCTCGTGCGCGATTCGGTAGACAGCAATAGCAAGCATGCACGGATAACTGAAAATAACTTCATCGAAGCTCTTGGCAGCCGGATCTCCATCTATGGCTGCCTCCACATCCAAAGCCAGTGTTTCCCTCAAGCTTGGAATGGTCTTCACGAACCGCAGGCAAACTTCCTCTGACTTCTCGTGGCAGGCTTCACAGTGCACGCTGGCATCACTCCCGACCTGGTGCTCGCACTCCTGACGAAAGGCTTTGTAGACCTCATCCGTGAGCTTCTCGTAGATCTCGTAAACCAACTCACCCACGTAAAACTCGATGCTGATCTCGTTTACATATTCCTTACCGAAGTATCCGGGAAACAGGACTGTGCGCAGTTTGCCGAGAATCTCGACAACGACGTCCTCATTGGGCAGGGGTGTTTCCCGGAGATGGTGCAAACGGAGTTCGTTGTTCGCATAAGTCTGAACGATCTCACGGATCACTTCGGGAAGTTGCTCTCGCTTTCTTAGAATCTTGACCATACAGCGTTCCCCCACAGTTTCTTCGACATTCTTGACAGTTTATGATATCGGTGCACTCAACTTCAAAG
>JAUXKG010000388.1 GCA_030624355.1 Acidobacteriota bacterium | reverse complement strand
GTATCGATAGCGTTCTAAGCGCTACAATTTCGCTAACTTCACAAAGGCTCTACAAGGTGTTGTTCAACTTGGCTCAACTGTCGATCGTGACCTTTGTTGTCGGTCATGCCTTTTACAAATTGCAGGGATCTTCTCCACCTTTGGACCCCAGTGTCGTTCAACTTTCAGATCTGTCTGTTCAATTGGCCTTCTGTGCCTTGTTGTACTTTGTGTTGAACACCTTGGCGGTTGCCACCGCAATCTCACTTACAACAGAACGAAGAATAGTGGAAATTTGGAAGACCGACTTTCTATGGGTTTCCTTGCCAACCTTTGCGGGAGCTTCAGCAGCAGCGATCATTTTTGTCTACTTTGAAGAAACTCCCTTCCTCGCCATTGCTGTGGCGGCACCTATTGTCTTGATCATCCACTATGCTTACAAGCTCAACCTGGAGCGGATCCGGCAGGCCCAGCAGCATGTGGACCAGTTGGATGTGCTTTATCATTCGACCATTTCCTCACTGGCCATGGCGATTGACGCCAAGGACGCGAAGACACATGGGCACATCGAACGGGTGCAGGGTTTGACTCTGAAACTGGCTGAGATAGCGGGCATGACCGATGAAACGGAACTGGAGGGATTGCGGGCAGCGGCCCTGATGCACGACATCGGAAAGATCGCCATCCCCGAGTACATCCTGAACAAACCCTCCTCCCTGAACAGCTGGGAGATGCAGGTCATGCGCAAGCACCCCACCATCGGGGCCGATATCCTCAGCTCGATTCCTTTCCCCTACCCGGTTATCCCTTTCGTCCGCTACCACCACGAAAAATGGGACGGCACCGGGTATCCGGATGGATTGAAGGGGGAGAATATTCCACTGGGAGCGCGCATTCTGGCCATCGCCGACTGCTACGACGCTCTGCGCTCGGACCGTCCTTACCGGCCTAAACTGGATCGCGAGATCGCCATCGAACACATCAAATCGGAGTCGGGAAAGGCCTACGATCCGGCTATCGTCGAGAGGTTCCTCCTTCATGTGGATGAACTGGAACGAGAGATGAAGGAACCGGAGAGCCGCTCCTCGGAAACCTTTCCTCCTCAGGAGGACAGGCTTTCCGATTTGGACACTAGAATGAAAAGTCGGATCGACAAGACTGTCTTCTATGAGATCGCTTCCACCCACACTGAGATTCAGGCGCTCCATGAGATCTCCGATGCCCTGTCTAAATCGCTCAAGGTCTCGGAGACCCTTTCCCTGTTGTCGGATAAGATTCTCAACTTTGTCCCCTACACCTCCTGTGCCGTTTATCTGATGAACTCTGAAAACGACCGGCTCATGGTCCATCACGGCTCGGGAAAGCATTCCGATCTTCTGGAGAGACACGAACTCCGGATGGCAGAAGGGATCACGGGCTGGGTCGCCGTACACAAGGAGCATCTGATGAACGTGTCGCCGGCCCCGGATTTTGTCCGGTCCGAGAGGCTTCACTTCGCCTACCGGAGCTGTCTGGTCACACCGCTCCTTCTCGGCGAGAACATTGTGGGTGTGATCTCACTCTATTCGGAGGAACCCGACAATTACAACGCCGATCATTTGCGCTTCATGGAAGGCCTCTCCGATCATGCAGCCACCGCCATTCGCAACGCCATCATCTACGAAGAAACACAGGAAGAAGCCTACACCGACGTGTTGACCGGGCTTCCCAATCTTCGATACTTCACTGATTTCATGAAGAGTGAACTCGAGCGGTCGTCCCGCCTGGAGGAGCCGTTCACACTCTTGATGATGGATCTGGAATCCTTCAAGCAAGTCAACGACAGGTTCGGTCACAAGATCGGCGACCAAATCCTGATGGAAATCGCCCACATTCTGCGCGACCAGCTACGGGAATCGGACACCTGCATCCGCTACGCGGGAGACGAGTTCATCGCTATCTTGCCGGGCGTGAAGAAGGAGCAGGCTAAACACGCTATCGAACGGCTGCAGAAGACTCTGGACGAGCACCGCCTCAGAGTGGATGAGAAGAACCTGGTTCAGGTGGGAATCAGCATCGGTGCAGCCAGCTTTCCAAAAGACGGACGCGATGCCGATTTGTTGCTGGCCGTAGCAGACCGGGCCATGTACCGGGACAAGTTCGCGCGCAGCGAAGTGAAAAATCTGTCAGGTAACATCATTCCCTTCGAAAAGGGGCTCAAGAAACCCTCATAAGGGCACCCTTGATCAGCATCACTATTCCGACCTTCAACAGACAAGCGGTTCTGGCGCGGGCCATCCAGTCGGTGATCGACCAAACGTTCCGGAACTGGGAGCTCATCGTAGTGGACGATGGATCAAGCGACGAAAGCTGGAGAACCCTGCAGCAGTTTCAAGACAAACGCATCCACTATGTCTATCAGAGGCACCGGGGCGCCAGCTCAGCCCGCAACACCGGAGTCCGGTTGGCACGTTTCTCCTGGCTTTGTTTCCTGGACAGTGACGACTACTGGCTGCCTGATAAACTGCAGCGGCAAATTGAAGAAGTGAAAGCACACCCCGGCTACTTGCTGAGTTACACAGACGAGATCTGGATTCGCCGTGGAAAACGGGTCAATCCCAGGAAGATTCACCAAAAGTATGGCGGATGGATCTACCACCGCTGTCTTCCCCTGTGCATCATCAGCCCCAGTTCGGTCATGATGCACCGCCGGATCCTCGAACAGGAGGGCCTTTTCGACGAGGCTCTCCCGGTCTGTGATGATTACGAACTGTGGTTGAGAATCTGTTGCAGACAACCTGTTCTGTTCACTGCAGAACCATTGATCGTCAAAACAGGGGGCCATTCCGACCAGCTCTCGCGAAGCGTATGGGGGATGGACCGGTATCGATTGAAAGGCCTGGCCGGACTGCTCTCTTCCGGTCGCCTCACTCCTCAACAGGAGGTCTGGACCACTCGCGAACTGATCAGAAAGGCCGGAATCGTGGCGGCAGGCTGCGCCAAGCGAGGCAAGTCAGAAGAGGCGAATAGATACAAAGAGATGATCCGAGCCTACGGCTGATAAGTTGGCCTTGCGGCCGCTGACAACTGACAACTGACAGGAGAATTGTTGCCCACCCTCTGAATCCGTGTCAATCTGTGTTGGTTAATCCGTGCCATCCGTGTTTACCAAATCCGTGTAAATCCATGTTCCCCAATCCGTGTCTGTCAATTCGTGTTCGTTAATCCGTGAGTGACCAGGGTGGCGAGCATCATGAAGAAAGAGTGAACCGATTTACTTTCTAAACCAAGCTTCTGAAAAAGCGGTTCGAGACAGCGAGCGAAGCCACGGCGAGTTTCCGGTAAGCCGACTATACGTCCAAGTGGAGTGGAGATCCTGATGAGGAAAATGCCAGACGGGTAATATGCGGGTCAGTATAAGCGTTTTACTTCGAGCGACATGTTCATTGGAACTGGTTGCCAGCAAAGCTAATTACGTAGGGTCTTCAGCCGATTTCT
>JAUXKG010000219.1 GCA_030624355.1 Acidobacteriota bacterium | reverse complement strand
TGATGTATGCTAATCCGTATTCCCTAACCACCTAACCGGGCTGACAACTGACAACTGACAGAAGAATTGTTGCCAACCCTCTGAATCCGTGTCAATCCGTGTCTGGCCTGCGGCCGCTGACAGCTGACAATTGACAGCTGACAGGGGGTACAGCTAACAACCTCTGAATCCGTGTTAATCCGTGTTCGCTAATCCGTGTCAATCCGTGTCTGTGTTTGGCGTTCAAACCAGCTAAGATCCAGCTGGGTATCCCAGATCGGCTCTTGATCAGATGGATCCATCACGTCCACCGCAATCTGGGTCACACAACCGGGGCAATAGTATTCCCAGTATTCGTTAAAGTCTCCCGCCTTATGTCGCAGCGGCAGATACTCAGCCGGCTGTCGACGGCGTACCAGGGCGTAGCGTTTGTAATTGTCGGTGGCCGGTCCCAGTGAGGTCTGGCAGACCCGACAGCAAACCTCGAGCTGGCTGCCGTTGGGCTGGACAATATCCAGATACTCCTGAAGCCGCCAACTGGGAAGCTCGGAAGCGCCCGACACCTGGGGTCTTGGGGTTTTGGCCCCTTCGGGCAGGAAAAGATGCCGGCCCTGCTGACGGCGCTCCTCACGTATCTCAGCGCGCAGCGACTGGGTACCTTCCAGATCCAGCGCGGTGTCCACAACAGAGACACCGAAAGCGGAGGCGGCGGTCTCTCGGCTGAAGGCACCCAGGAAGACATCTCGCACTACCCGTTTCGGCTCCCGCTCCAGTGGATCTCCATAGCCGGCCCCGCCCAGCCAGCGGTTGTAAACCACATTGTATTCCTGGACCGGAAAGGCCGGATGGTTCGAGTTGAGATCCAGCTTGCGTCCAGCGCTCTGGGACAGCTCGGACCAACTACCGGGAACCTCTCCCTTGGCCAATCGTTCCTTCAGGTCCGTCTCCAGGGCTACTGAGGTGCGCGATGGGGATCCCGGATATCCTCCAAACAGCCCGTACAATACGCTGGTCTGAGTGCCACAGCCATAGGCCCCCAACTCCAAATCCTGGGTTCCGTAAATCATATGAGCGGACTCTCCGCCCAAGCCGCCCCGCCACCGTCCCGGTCCACCAGTGTCCTCGGCATGCTGGCGAAACAGATAGATCATGGGAGCGCTGGCCTCGAACATCTCGACATCGATCACGCTGGCGGCCGGCGTGATCATCTTGCCTCCGGTATCCACTCCGTCGCGTGAAGCAGTGGCTCCATATCCACCGGCAAAGTGATCCAGCACCGTGCCCACAAAGACCTTGCCCGACTGATTGGTTCCCGACCAGTAGGCATGCTGCGAGGAACCGCTGAAGGAGGCCACGACATCAGGCCAGAATTCAGGACCGGCAGCGTAAAGCATTTTGGCGATGCACTCGTGGGCCGGCTCACCCAACAGTCCCCCCATGCCGCTGGCCGCGTTGCTCACGGCAGCCGGATACTTGCAGTTGATCACCGACCCCTCAGGAGTGAGCAACCGGACCGCTTTGACCACCCCTGCGTTCCAGGGCAAACCCCAGAACAGGTGGAACAGGAGGACGGAAAAGATACGTCCCTGGGTGGCGGGAAGCGCAGCGTTCAGCGATCCTGGATTCTGCGGGGAGGTCCCCTCATAATCAAAGGTCAGCGAGTCCCCTTTCTTGGTCATGGTGCAGAAGATGCGGAAGGGCTTCTGCTGCATGCCATCGCTGTCCCCAAACAACTGCGAGCGCCAGACGCCGTCCGGTAGCCGTGTGAGCCTGGCCCGGGCCATCTGGTCGGCATCCTCTATCAGACGCTGGGAGGCGCCCTTGACGAAAGAAAGACCAAAGCGCTCCACCAGCTCCGAAAAGAGGCGGGAGCAGACATTGTTAGCGGCAATTTTGGCCTTGTGATCCAGACCGACTAGGTCAGGGTCGCGGGTATTCCAGGTGACTGTGTTAAAAATCTCTGTTCGGAGCTGGCCCCTCTCCACGATCTTCAGACCAAAGGATCTCATCCCCTCGTGATAGATCTCGGTTGCTCGAGGACAGGTTCCGGTGGCATCGATGGCTCCCACTTCCGGGGTGTGCATAAAGCTTCCCACCCAGGCCACCAATTCGTCTTCATGAAAGATGGGTTTGACGATAATGTGATCCAGAGTGTGCATACCGCCCGTATAGGGGTCGTTCCACAGGAACTGGTCGCCGTCATGAATCCCTGGATTCTCGCTATAGAACTTCAAGGTCTTCCTGACGAACTGAGAGGCCCCGGTGACATGCAACAGGATACCGGCTCCGGTCAGAAAGGCCTCTCCCTCAGGGGTGTAAAAGGCGCACATGGTTTCCCCGCCCTCCACCACCACCGGCGACCCGGAGACGTGACGGATGGCAATCCGACCTTCCTCCAGAATGTTGAACAGCCGGTGGGCAAAAATCTCATATTGGACGAAATCATAGTCAGCCTGGGATTGCGGACCTTTGGCCTGTGACGCCTCTGACATTATGTATTTCCTCCGGAGACGGCAGACTGGGTAGCCAGCTCAGCTTGTCCGGACCTGCTCAGATCGACCGCCAGATTGCCGAACGGATCCACTACCGCGTGAACCCCGGCAGGAATCACCACGGTCGTCACCGGAGATTCCACGATGGAGGGCCCGCGGATCACGTTCTTGGGCTGAAGTTTCTCGTATTCATAGACGCTGCTCTCCTGCCAGCCTCTCTCGGGGTAGGTAAAAAAGGCTTCCCTCTTTCCTCTCAGCGCCCGACCGGGATCGGGACCCGAAGCCTCGAGGTCAATCAGGCCCGGTTTGACGGTCTTCCCCGTCATATTGACGGTAATCGACACCAGCTCGAGACCCAGGGCCCGATGGCCCGAACCCTTTCCAAAGGTCTCTTCGAAGATTCTTTCAAAATCACTCATGATGTCCAGCACCTGGGATTCATCGTAGCGGCCCAAGGGAACTTCTATGGCCAGTTCGTTCACCTGTCTTCGGTAGCGCATATGAAAAATGCGCTGGGTTTGCACATGCTCGCGATCGAAGCCTTCCCGACTCATGATGTTCGAGAGTGTCTCCTCCAACTCTGAGAGGATCTGGTTCAAATGCTCAGGATCGCCGGGCAGCAGTTGACGGTGAGTCATACTGCGGGTGTGAAGAATGTCACTGGTGGCCACACCGAAAGCGGAAAAGACCGAGGAGTAGGGAAACACATACAGTTCCTGAATGCCCAGCGGACGGGCGAATTCAGAAGCGTGGATGGCACCGGCACCGCCATAGCAGTACAGCTTGAAGTGCTGGGGTAAAAAGCCCGTACCGATCACCTTCTTGCGAATCAGGTCGGCCATCTTGGCGTTTGAGATGTCGTAAACGGCTGCCGAAGCCTCGGTGATATCCAGACCCAAGCGATCGGCTACCTGCTCCGCCATGGCCTGCTCCGCCCGGGCCCGATTCAGCGTCTTGCGCCCGCCCAGAAAGTAATCGGGATCAATGTAGCCGAGCAGCAGGTTGGCATCGGTCACGGTGGGCCGGAGTCCCCCCCGATCATAGCAAACGGGACCTGGATCGGCTCCGGCGGACCAGGGTCCCATCATTAATCGGTTGGTCGTTTCCTCCACCCAGGCAATGGTGCCGCCACCGGCACCGATCGACTCGATGTCAATACGCGGGATGCTGACATGGAAGCGATCCAGGATAGGATCTCTCTCGAATTGCCACATGTTCTGGGTCAGGATCCCCACATCAAAGCTGGTCCCTCCCATATCGGCAGCAATGATGTTGGAGTGCTGCAGGCGGTCCCCCATGAACTTGCTGGCAATCACGCCGCCCGAAGGTCCCGAGGAGACCGTGGCCACGGCATCCATCTCCTCCGGGTGCACAGTCCCGCCATTGGCCTGCATGACCAGCAGAGGCTTCTGATAGCCGTACCGGCGCAGAATTTCCTGCAGCGACTGGACGTAGGAGTGCATGGTGTCGTGCAGGTAGGCGTTAATGATCACGGTATTGGCCCGGGCGTACTCCCGAATGACCGGTGACAGGCGATGGGAACTGGTGACCGGAATATCAGGATAGATCTCAGCGGCGATCTTCTCTATGGCCTGCTCGTGAGCGGGGTTGACAAAGGACCAGAGAAGACTGACCGCCAGCGCTTCTACCTTCTCCTGTTGTACTAACTCCGAGATGGCCTCCCGGACCTGCTCATCATTAACAGGAACCAGTGCTCGGCCCTGGGAATCCATACGCTCGACGATGCCCCGAATACGGGTGCCGGGGACCAGAGGTTCGGGCTTGGTAATCAGGTTCGGGTGTCGGAGCTCCTCTTCACTCAGGCCGGCTACCCGGCCGATCGCCCTCATAATCAAGGTGGTATCTTCGAAGCCTTTGGTGGTCAGGAAGCCCACCTGGGCGCCGCTCCGATTGATCAGAGCGTTGGTGCCCACGGTGGTGGCATGTTTGACCACGCGGGTCTGAGACAGCAGATCGGAGAGAGTGACATCGAGTCCTTCCGTCAGCCTTTCCAGTGCCTTGAGGACTCCCTCGGAGAAGTCGTGAGGGGTGCTGTCGGCCTTGGCGATGGTGACCGGACCCCGGTCATCGATACAGGCCACATCGGTGAAGGTACCTCCAATATCGATCCCAATGGTATATTGTGGAGGCTCGGATGGCTTCATTGAATTGTCCCCTGGAAACTGGCACTTGTAGCACTTGTCGTCGATCGCTGTCAAGGCAGCTCAATCCACCCAAAGGGCCCGTCATAGCAACCCTCTGCACCCTCGTAAAGCGAGCCCGAAGAGGGCCGAGACAAGGGCCGGTTTTCGGAATCTCCACACATCTGCATCAGGGTCTACGGAAGAGCGAGACAGGAGACCACCATCCCGATTACACCCGGTCTTAACCTTAACTTCAGGAGGAGAGGAATGATTCACACAACGAACACTCTGAAGACTTCGATTTTGAGCGCGCTGGTTGTGCTCAGCATGCTGATGCCTTCCGGGCGGGCCCAGCAGCTAGAGGATCGGCCCACCATGATTCTCTATAACGGCCGGGTGCTGACGATGGATGACGATCTTCAGATCGCCGGCGCGCTGGCCCTGCGGGGCGACCGAATTCAGGCGGTGGGCTCTTCCCCTGAGATCCTGAAGCTCGGCGGCCCGGGCACCCGCCAGATCGACCTCGAAGGAAAGACGGTCATTCCCGGATTCACCGATTCTCACTTTCACCTGCTCTCTTCCGGCATGGCCTTTCAAAAACTGC
>JAUXKG010000054.1 GCA_030624355.1 Acidobacteriota bacterium | reverse complement strand
TTCTTTGGAAATTTTTCAGGGAGGACTTTCGCCACGCAATCAGAGGACAAATTCCGGTTAGAATCAGCAACGCCAGACCCAACGGCAGGTTGACCTGATTGAAGAAGGGTGTGGAGACCGTAATCTTTTCGCCTGTCACCCACTCGGAAAGAATCGGAAACACAGTTCCCCAAAAGGTGGCGAAACAGATCGATACAAATAAAAGATTGTTCAGAAGAAATGAGGCCTCACGCGAGAGAAAGGACCTCATGCGCTGTTCGCTTCGCAACTCTCCTGAGCGATAGAAGATCCAGAACAAACCAAAAAGCGTACTGGTGGCCAGAAAGATCACAAAAAACGGTCCAATATTGGACAGAGCAAAGGAATGGACCGATGAAATGATCCCACTGCGGGTAATGAACGTACCGAAGATGGAAAGCTCAAAGGCCGTCAGGATGAGAATGAAATTCCAGATCTTGAGCATTCCCTTCTTCTCGGTGATCATGACCGAGTGCAGGAAGGCTGTGGCGATCAACCAGGGCATGAAGGAGGCATTTTCAACAGGATCCCAGGCCCAGTAACCGCCCCAGCCCAGCTCCTCGTAAGCCCAGGCGCCGCCTAAAGTAACCCCAAAGGTCAGGAAAACCCAGGCCACCAGAGTCCATCTCCGGACGGTACGAATCCAGGATGTATCCAACTTCCCGCTGATTAACGCTCCCATGGCCAAGGCAAAGGGAACGGTCAAGCCCACGTAGCCCAGGAAAAGGCAGGGTGGGTGAATAATCATGTAAATATTTTGCAAGAGTGGATTCAACCCCCTCCCGTCGGCAACCCTCACCTGCAGAGTTTCGAACGGGTCGGTGGCAAAGTTCAGAAGGACCATGAAGAAGAGAATGGTCCCCAGGAGCACCGCCGTGGCATACGGCATCAAATCACGGTTTCTATTTCGGTTTTGGATTACGGCTATAACGGAGAACAGAGAGAGGACCATTGCCCACAGCAGCAGGCTTCCTTTTTGTCCTCCCCAAAAAGCCGTGAATTTGTAGACTGTCGGAATGTCTCTGGCGCTGTAGCCAGCCACATACTCCACCAGGAATTCATCTGTCAGCAGCAGATACCAGAGGCACACTGACGCTACCGACAGAATCACAAAGTGGGCAATGACCGCGTTCTCGGCACTCCGGACCAGCGGCAGATTCTCCCGAATTCCACCCACCGTAGCGGCCACCACTCCGTAGCAACACAACAGCAGAGAAGCAACAAGGCAGTAGTGGCCGAGTTCAATCATCTTTGCTAGTAATTGGCTTCGCCGACCGGAATATCCTCAGGGTGCTCCTCCCCGAGAGCCTCGTACTTGGATGGACACTTGGCTAAGAGAACGGTTGCGTGAAAGAGTTCCTCATCGGAGTTATAAGCCCCTTCCACCACAACCTCAGCGTCATCTTTGAAGGTGTCGGGAATAATGCCCTGGTAGACAACCGGCAAAATCCGATCAATTTCCCTTTCAAACATGGTAAATTTCACTTGCGCCTGCCCTGGATCCCGCTCGATTGTTCCCGGGGACACATGACCACTGACTCGGACTCCGCTGCTAGAAATCTCGGGAGACTTGTCCAACATCTCCGAAACGGTGTAGTAGTACACCATGGTGTCGTTGATTCCACTGAACATCAGGTACGAGATGGCTCCGGCGATTAGGACTCCTACCACAATAAACTTTAAATGGGGCATCGTGACTCTCCTTCCATCTCCACCCTGTTCGAGACTAGTGTATCAAGTAAAAATAGACTGGAGAAGGGATGGTGGCAGATAGGCATCCAGGACCGAGCCGACTGGACGTGCAACACCGAGAAACAGAGGTTGGGGCAAAAAGCCTTCATACGACGGTGACTACAACCGCTGTGACTCAATCTGCTTCAACGATTCTTCGACTAAGGATTGATTGTCCTCGGGAGTCAGATTCCTTCGGATGAGCTTGGAAGCCACGCTCAGGGAAAGATTGACTACCTCATCTCGAATCTCGGCAATCGCCTTTTGTTTCTCTGTCTGAATCTGTTCTTCCGCAGCCTGAACAATGGAACCGGCCTTGGCCTTCGCATCCTGCAGAATCTCGTCCTTCACTTTCTCAGCCTGACTTCTGCTTTCCGCAATGATGGACTGGGCTTCCACCCTGGCCTTGGCATTAATTTGTTTGGACTCTTCCTGAAGCCGTTCGAATGCCTCCGTTGCCTTCTCAGCGTCCTGGAGAGCACTTCGGATCATCTCCTCACGGCTCTCCAGCATCGCCAACAGGGGCTTCCAGGCAAACTTGGCCAGCAGTCCAAAAAGGACCAGGAAGGTGAAGATGGTCCAAAGAAACAACCCAGGATCCGGCTGGACCAGAGGATTATCCATTACCCACTCCTCTTACTTCATCAACACGATCAAGAGCACGAACACTTCAGCCAGAATCGCCACTCCCTCGAGAAGGAACAGCGGCAGATTCACTGCACCTGTAATCTTGTCAGCGGCAGCCGGCTGGCGGGCGATACTTTCCGCTGCCGCGGCCGTGAATCGACCGATGCCGAGCCCCGCTCCAATCACAATCATACCCAAACCAATAGCAGCTCCAAAATAATGCATAACTTCCATACGGGTAACCTCCGTTCAATTCGCTAATGATGAACGTTAATAGCCATTCCAATAAAAACAGCCGTCAGCAGAGTAAAAACATAGGCCTGTACCAACACCACAATGATTTCCAATCCGGATATCCCTACAGCCAGCGGGACCGATACAAAAAGGCCCACAGCCACCCCCACCGAGGCACTTTCGAACAGGGACTCAAAGATAAACACGAAAGATAGAATCGCCAGGATCGCGATATGCCCCCCAGTCATATTGGCCGCCAGACGCATGGTGAGAGCAAAAGGCTTGACCAGCATTCCCATGATTTCGATGGGAACCAGAATGAAATAAAGGGGCCAGGCCAGTCCGGGAGGAGCCAGGTTCTTCCAGTGCTGCAAGAACCCATGGGCCTTGGTTCCGGCAACCATGATGGACAGAAAAGTAATGATGGCTAAAGCGGCAGTCACATTGTAGTTGGCGGTCGCCGTCGTCCCCCCATGGAGGACCTGGTTCAGAAGGGAGTCGTCACTGGTGTGAAGAATGAAGCGATCTACAACTCCCAAAACATCAAATATGGGAACCAGCCCGATGGCGTTTGAAGTCAGGATGAAGAAAAAGAAGGTCAAAATCAGAGGGGTCCAGGTGTTCAGAAACTTCTTTCCCACGTTGGGTAAAACAATTGAATCTCGAATATATACAACTACCGCCTCCACAGCGTTCATGAGACCGGTGGGAACGGGACGCTCTTGTCTCATATACCTGCGGGTACACCAGGTAATCAACCCAAACACGGAAACAGCAACAATCCACAGCATCAAGACGTGCTTGGTCACGGACAGATTGACACCAAAAAGGGAAGGCAAATGGATGATAGGGTGCTCCACGGAGGTATTGGATACATGGCCGATGATCACCTCAGCGGCATTGAATTCACCCGATTCTCCGGCAACTGCCTCTGGTCTCATTCCGCTTCCCGCAACTCCATTCCGCACGTCCCCCCATTGAAGAGGGATCGAAAATAGAGAGCCTCAACCATGTGAAGACCCACAAAATAGATTGAAAAACTGACAATGAAGGGGGTGGGCTGAAATGAATACCAACCCAAAATAAGCAAAACGTACACCCCGTACAGCACCATCTTTACAAGAAATGCGCTTGCCATAAAGGACGTCAGCTTGGCCGGTTCTCTTCGATAGATTTTCTCTACCAAAATCAGAGTAAAGATCCCGACCAGCAATGGTGCAAGCATTCCCAGAAAAATTTCAAGCGGCGCCTCAGGAACAATCACCCAGCAAACCAGAAGCCAGGAAGCCAGCGACAAGAAGATGATGAACCCGATGATTTTCATTTTTTCCACACAATCTTAGCCAGTTCGTAAAAGCCGACCACGATTCCCAGCAGAAGGCCCCCCAGCAAAAACCAAGGGGAAGTACTATACCTTAGGTCGATCAGGTAGCCAATGGCACCCAACAACAGGACCGCTCCCACCAGGGTGTAGCTGGCTGCGGCAGCCGGTCCCGATTTGCGGACGGTCTCTTGAAAATAGTGGGAAGACTTTGACAAGAAATCATCGTGCTTATCGGGCATGATGGAAAATCCAGCCTAAAGAAACCGGATCATATCAAACCAGTTTGGGAAGATCAATACGGGCCTGGCGCCCCTCGGGTGCCCGGTGACAGAGATCCGAATCAAGTCAGATCAGGGGCAAACCGACCGCTTGTGCAAGATCGATAAAAGGCTGCGGATAGACTCCCATCAGTACGGTCAAAAGTCCCGTAATGACCAGAGCCACCACCAAACCGGCGGAGAAGCTCAAAGGCACGGAGACCTGGTCTTCCTTCATGAACATGGCAACCACAAATCGAAAGTAGTAGTACAACGAGATCACGGCATTCGCCGCACCCACCACGGCCACCCACACCATTAGAGAGGAGTGGGGTTCTCCGGGGCTCAGGGCGACTTCGATCACAGCGGCAAAGACGAAATACTTGGCAATGAATCCAGCCAAAGGAGGAATTCCCGCCAAAGAAAGAAAAAACAGCAGCAACAGCACCGCCACTATCGGCTGTTTGAAGAAAAGACCATTGAAGTCTTCGAGCTCTTCTCCGGGAATATCTTGACGCCGAAGCAGAATCACCACTGACCAGATACCCAGGTTCATGAAGGTGTAGGCCAGCAGATAGATGGCTGAAGCCATCACGCCGAGATCGGTACCGGCGATCAAGCCCATCATGACATAGCCGGCATGCGAGATGCTGGAATAGGCCAGCAGTCGCTTGACATTGTGCTGGGTCAAAGCCGCCAGATTTCCCCAGGTCATCGTCGACATGGCGATCACGGCCATGACGAAGATATAGGTCTCTCGCCACTCTCCAAAAGCAACATAGAAAATTCGAAAAAAGATGGCAAAGCCCGCCGCCTTGACCGCTACAGACATGAATGCAGTAATCGAGGTGGGTGCTCCTTCATAGGCATCCGGTACCCACATGTGGAAAGGGACCGCAGCAATCTTGAAACAGAGACCCGCCATTATCATGAAGATCGACAGCGTCAGGAGAGTCGGATCCTCCAGGCGATTCAACTGTCGAGCAATGGCGTGCAGGTTGGTGCTTCCGGTCAAGCCATACAGGAGCGACATTCCATACAGGATGATTCCTGTAGAGAAGGCCCCCAGCAGGAAGTACTTCATGGAGGCTTCATTGGATCGCTTCTGCCGGCGCAGAAAACCGACCAGAATATAGGTGGAAATAGACATCAATTCCAGGCCCACAAACAGGCTCACCAGATCGATGGCACCCGCCATGAACATCATTCCGGATGTAGCGAATAGAAGCAGAGCGTAATACTCGCTGTGCTGCGCTTGTTCAACCTCCAGGTACTGGTAGGACATGATGACTGCCAGAACAGCCGAAAGCAGGAACAGAACGTTGAAGAAGGAGGAGAAAGGGTCTACCGCAACCATGTCGTAAAAGGCAGATCCGGGGCCGCTCCCCCACATGAGATACAAGTGGCCGGAGGCCATCAACAAGCTGATCAGCGAAAACAGGGCAAATAGCCGCTTTTGGGCCGCCGGTATGAGAAAATCCAGACACAGGATGACTGATCCCCCGAGGATCAAATGCAGCTGCGGACCGATGGCCGCCGCATTCTCCCTCAGAAAGTCCCATACATTATTCGGAATCTCAGCCATCGACTACTCCCTCAGAGCCAGCTGCGCAGGAAGCGGACTATACTCACCGGGTCGCACCCTCTCAACAATCTGATTGACCGGGTCATGGAGATAGTCCAGGAACGTATTGGGATAGAGTCCAATCCAGAAAGCCAGGATGATCAGGGGGACGAAGGTCGCCATCTCGCGCCAATTCAGATCGAGCAAAACGCGGTTCTCCTCCTTCTCCAACGGACCAAACATGACCCGCTGATAGAGCCACAACATATAAGCGGCTCCCAGAACAATGCCCAGAGCACCCCAAACCGCCCACAGCCTGTAAGTGGGATCGGCGAACACGCCCTGAAGCACCATAAACTCTCCAATAAATCCGTTAAGAGTCGGCATGCCTATCGAGGACAGGGTCATAATCAGAAAAACGGTAGCGTACACGGGCATGACGTGCGACAAACCACCGAAGTCAACAATCATACGCGTGTGGCGCCTCTCGTAAATCACCCCGACGAGCAGGAAGAGGGCTCCAGTAGACACACCGTGATTGATCATCTGAAGAATGCCGCCTTCCAAAGCCACGGGCGTTACAATGAAAACACCCAGCATGCAAAAGCCGAGGTGGCTGACAGAAGAGTATGCCACCAGCTTCTTCATATCTTTTTGCATCATCGCCACCAGTGCGCCGTAGATAATGCCCACCACCGAGAGTCCCAATAAGTAAGGCAGAAACTGCATGGTGGCCTCAGGCAGGATGGGCAGACTCAAGCGGACAAATCCGTAGGTTCCCATCTTCAGCAAAATAGCAGCCAGAATAACGGAACCGGCGGTGGGAGCCTCCACGTGGGCATCGGGAAGCCAGGTGTGGAAGGGAAACATCGGAACCTTGATGGCAAATCCGATAAAGAAAGCGATGAAAATCCAGGCCTGCAGGTGAATAGGAATATCCAGTTGCTGAAACTTCAAAATATCGAACGACCATATTCCGGTAACACTGTGCTGATAGAAGTAGAGCGCCAGAACACCCAGCAGCAAGAGCACGGAACCGGCCAGGGTGTAGAGGAAGAACTTGATGGCAGCATAGAGCTTGCGCGGTCCCCCCCAGACCCCGATGATGAAATACATGGGAACCAGCATGACCTCCCAGAAGACGTAAAAGAGGAAGAAGTCGAGGGCCATGAAAACACCCAGCATGCCTACCTGGAGAATCAGGAAGTAGCAGTAATACTCCCGAAGCCGCTCTGTAATCGCCGTCCAGGAAGACAGGATGGAGATGAAGCCCATCAATGTGGTCAAGAGAATCAACAGCAAGCTGATGCCATCAATCCCGAAGTGGAACTGGGCACCGATGGCATCGATCCAGTCCGCGCGAATGACGAATCTCATCCCGGTCGCCTCGATGTACAGCGGATTGTTGAACTGCGTTATCAAGGGAAGCGAGATCAGAAAACCGAGAAAGGAGACGATGTTGGCAATCCACTTGACGGCGTTGTCACTTCCCTCTCCTCGTGGCCACAATATGATCAGCACCACCCCAACAAGAGGGAAGAAGCACACAATGTTGAGGATGTTCTCCATAAAGAAATTCATCGTCTAAACTCCCAGGTAGAGGTACAGGCTGATGATGAGAATGAGTCCCATCACAAAAGCCAGGGCGTATCTTTGAAACAGGCCGGTTTGCAACCGACGGACTACTGCACTCAAAAATAGAAGAATCTCGGACACCAGATTGACCAAACGGTCCACAATGTGGATGTCGGCTTGACCTGAAATCCAGGCTGAGATCCGGGTAATGGAGGCACTGGCATTGACGGCACCATCCACCACGTTGTTGTCGAAGGCGGAAAGAAATCGTCCCCAGTTCTTGACTCCAAAGAGTCGCCACAGGCCCTTCCCTTCACCTACAAACAACAGATCGTACCCCTCATCCACATAGTATTTGTTGAAAACTACCGTGTGAATGCCACGGAATTTCTCCAGCAACCGAGCCGGCTTCTCCGTATGCTTCAGGAAAAAGAAGTAGGCCAGATAGATTCCACAACCGGCCAGGGCTACAGAAATCACGGTGAATAAAATCTCAGTCCCATGCCCGTAATGTCCCTCGATCGGGGGTCGATAGGCAGTGTGAAAGACCGGCTCCAGAAAATGTTCAAATTGGTTGGTTCCCAACCAGGCAGGCAGTCCCAGGTACCCTGCCAGGGCCGCCCCCACGGCCAGCAAAACCAGCGGCAGGGTCATCACCCAGGGAGATTCATGAACATGATGAGCCGCTTCCTCAGACATTCTCTCTTCTCCATGGAAGGTCAAGAACATCATGCGCATCATGTAAAAGGCCGTCATTCCGGCCACCACAATTCCCACCAGCCAGATAAGCAGATGGCCATTCGGGTTGCTGAAGGACCGCCACAAAATTTCGTCCTTGGAAAAGAACCCCGCCAGGCCCGGTACTCCTGCAATGGCCAGCGTGGCAATCCACATCGTGGCACAGGTGATCGGAAGGTACTTCTTCAAGCCCCCCATGTTCCTCATGTCCTGTTCATGATGAAGAGCCGCGATCACGCTCCCCGATCCCAGGAAGAGCAGAGCCTTGAAAAAGGCATGGGTCATTAAATGAAAGATTCCGGCCGCCACCGCACCCACACCCAGGGCAGCAAACATGTAGCCCAGCTGACTCACGGTGGAGTAGGCCAGTACCCTCTTGATGTCCTGCTGAAACATCGCAATGGAGCCCGCCAGCAAGGCCGTGAAAATGCCGACCGAAGCGACAATCAAGAGCACTTCAGGTGCCCGGCTGTAGATGGCACTCGATCGGGCCACCATATAGACACCCGCCGTCACCATGGTGGCGGCATGAATCAGCGCCCTCACTGGGGTGGGACCCTCCATGGCATCGGGCAACCACACGTAGAGAGGGACTTGTGCACTCTTACCGGTGGCTCCCACAAAGAGCAACAGTGCAATCCAGCTCAGGACTCCCCAGCCGGCTTCCGGAGTGGGAAACATCTCGGCCACCCTGTCCATCACCTCAGTCAAATCCAGGCTTCCGAAATAGGTGAAAATCATCATTATGCCCAGGATAAAGGCGAAATCTCCCACCCGGTTAACGACAAAGGCCTTCTTGGCTGCATCTCCTGCGCTTCTCTTCTCGATGTAGTAACCGATCAACAAATAGGAGCAGAGTCCGACTCCCTCCCAGCCCACAAACATCATGAGAAAGTTATCAGCCAGCACCAGTGTCAGCATCATGAACATGAAGAGGTTCAGGTAGGCAAAAAAGCGGTAGAAGCCATCCTCTCCGGCCATGTAACCAATGGAATAGACGTGGATCAGAAAACCGATACCCGACACCACCAGAATCATCACAGCCGACAGGGGATCCAATTGGACGCCCCAGGAAATGTTCAGGTAGGCCAGTTCCCCTCCCGCGGTCCGGATGGCCAGTCCTGAAATCCAGGTAAAAACCGGTTGCTCGACCAGTCGCTGACTGGCATCCAGTCCCAGCAGCTCCAGAAAGCAACCTACCGAAACCAGAAAGGATAGAAAAACGCTTCCACAGGCTACTGAATAGACAAAAGGCTTGGCAGGCCGCCTTCCGCTTCGCCTGACCATCCACAGTCCAACGACACCATTGATGACAAACCCCAGCAGGGGGAAGATGGGGATCAACCAGAGATATTCAAGCATTGGCTACCCCTTCATCAGGTCAATTTGATCCACATTGATCGTTTCCTTGTTGCGAAACAGAGAAATCAAGATGCCCAAACCTACTGCAGCCTCGGCGGCTGCAACGGTAATCACAAAGATGGCAAACACCTGACCGTTGAGGTTCTGAAGATGACTGGAGAAAGCAACGAGGTTCAGGTTCACGGCGTTGAGCATCAGCTCTATGGACATGAAGATGATGATGATGTTGCGCCGCGTCAATACCCCCACGACTCCAATGGAGAACACCAGAGTACTGAGCACCAGATAGTGAGTAATCGTCACCATTGCAGGATCTCTTCAAATCTCCTTCATGGACAAGACGACGGCCCCCACGATGGCCACCAACAACAAGACAGAAGCAATCTCGAAAGGCAGCAGATAGGTACTGTAGAGAAGCATACCCACTGATTCGGTATTCAGGGTCTGGGCCTGAACAATCAATCCCTGACCGGCTAACTCGGTGTCGAAACCGTCAGTGCCTTTAACCACCAGAAAGACCAGCTCAGCCGACAAAACCACTCCCAGGACCAGTGCCGTTTTCCACTGCGGGCCCACCTTTCTCTGTCTTTCCACCTCGCGCACGCTGACCAGCATGATCACGAATAGAAAC
>JAUXKG010000237.1 GCA_030624355.1 Acidobacteriota bacterium | reverse complement strand
CGCAGCCCCGTCTCCAGGGCGTTGACGGAAACTTCTCCATGGCCCTGAACCCCATGTCCATCCCCGGCCGAAAAGAGGGCCCCTTTTGTGTGCACAGGGATATACAAGATGGTGTCCGTTCCCAGGTCTTTGTTGTCCAGATTTCCCGCGTGTACCCCCGGGGGGCCGCTACTGATCCGTCCCGCCGCCGCCACCGGTGCCACGCCCATGGAGCCAAAAAAGGGGTTGTCTAGAGGGATAACCACTCCCTCGGCCGCTTCAGTAATTTTCTTCTCGAGGTCGATGCGTAGAATCCGTTCCCAATTCTCAAATTCCCCCTGCAGCGTTCCCCCTCTGGAGTACAGGCGACTGTAACCAAAGGTATAGGCCAATTCCACCTCCAGAATCCGCACTTCCAGGACATCGCCGGGTTCGGCTCCATTAACATATACAGGACCTACCATGATGTGAGATGCCGGGCCCCGATCCGTCACCTCGCGATAGACGCGACGGTAGCCCTCTGACATCTCCTCAGGTGGGATCCCAAATTTTTCCATCTCAGACGGATCCAGCCGGGGAACATCCTCGAGAATGACGATGTCTCCGGGGTCGATCCTCAGCACCGGCTCCACGTCGGCGCTATAATATCCCCAGTGTACGGTCTCAGGACTGGCCTTGAGTTCGTACACCGTCTGAGCCAGAACTCCTTCCACAAACAGACCTGAGCTGAATAATCCGAAAGTGGCTAGAGTCAGAGTGAAAACCGCCAATTTTTCTTTACTCAAGGGCCCTCCTTATTGCGTACTCGCATTTGAAGTTTAGTCTCCTAGCGCATAAACGGTTGTCTTTCATTCTCACCAATATCGTAGATAGCCCAGATGTTGGAATGATGTAACGCCAAAGCAGCACGTGCCTCTGTCTGGGAACGTTCCAGGGCTTGGCGTCTTGAGCATACTTCTCAGGCAGGAATTTCAGGGCCACGTTGAGATCCAAGCGGGTGTCTTCTGCCTTGCAGAGCACACCCATTCCCCCGCCTCCTAACTTCTCGATGACTTTGTAATGGCTGATGGTCTTGCCGACTATAGTTGTCTCCCCGTCTCCCTCAACTGTGTGCGACGTGACTCTTTGTAGATGGTAGACCTTCGAGAGGTTGAAGGCAATATCAACTGGATTTGTTATATTCATCCGAAAAGATAGGTGGGTGTATCCTTCCTAACATATAGATCCTGAAGGTGGAGTCATTTCCCGTAGGCACCAGGCACCTTAGTTCTTCAAACCCGCCGTGCGGAGGCCTCCGATGTCTTCTCGGAAGTTCAACCTAACTTCTGGCTCAATGGGATTCAGGGCCTGGGTCATGACCCCTTGTCGCTTGTCGCTTGGATTTGTCCGGCGACGCTCATATAATCTGCAGTCAGTCTTTCAATTTTGCTACTTGAGTGGGACGGCCGGCAAAAAGCACTGGATTCAGGACCGCCCACGCAGCCAGGTGTAGGAGGGGATCACCATGCCAAATGAAATTCTTCGTAAATACCCACTGGAGCCTCTGGTGCGCAGGGAATTCCTCAAGAGGGCTTCTCTGGCAACCCTTCTCTGGGGTGCGAGCCCCAGGGCTGCATTCGCGCAGGCAGCCGCCCCAGGGTCCCTGCTGATTCAGGGCGGGTTGATCGTGACCTCTGAGAGACAGTTTCTTGCCGACATTCGGGCGCGCGTAGGCAAAATCGAGCAGATCGGACCCAACCTGAGGCCGCTGCCCTCCGGAGAGGAACAGGTGGTGGATGCCCGCGGCATGTTGGTTCTTCCCGGGGGAATCGACCCCCACACCCATCTGCCGGGTGGTGCCGACGACCTGGCCAGTGGATCCGAGACCGCCCGGGCAGGTGGGATCACAACCATCGGGGCCATGACCTTTCCCCGCAGAGGGGAAACGGTGGCAGACGCTGTAAGCCGGATTTCTTCACTGATCGCCCAGCAGGCCATGGTCGACATCATGGTGCAACCGGGACTGATAGAATTTGCTGACAGCGCACCTCGTCACTTGGCGGATCTGTTTGCTGCCGGTCACACCAGCATGAAAGTGCTGATGATGTTCCCGGGCTTCGATCAGCGAGGGATGGATTATCTCAATTTGATCCGAAGCGCGGGCGAAGCGGGAGCCATTACGCTGATTCACTGCGAAGACCACCCGATTGTCACCGACACCACCGACGCCCTGATGGCGGCCGGTCGAACTTCGGCTCGCTACTGGGCCGAGAGCCGGCCCGTGCTGGCTGAAGTCGTATCGGTACAGCGGGCCATCGCTCTGTGCGAGCATACGGGGGCGCCCATTTATGTGGTCCACCTATCCTCTGCGCGGGCGCTGGACGCCTGCCGGGAAGCTCGCGCACGCGGCCTTCCTGTTTACGTGGAGACACGGCCCACCTACCTGCATTTGACAGAAGATCTGTACGCCGGAGCAGACCCGGGACTCTATATCGCTTCGCCGCCGCTGCGCACTGCCCAGGACGTGGAAGCGATGTGGCGCGGTCTGACCGATGGGGACATCGACACCCTGGGAAGTGATCACAGCGCTTTGATGCGCGACGAAAAGACCAAACCCGATTTGACTCTAAAAACGCTGCGTCCCGGTTTCAGCAATCTGGAGGTGATGTTTCCCATGCTGCATTCAGAAGGTGTTGTGGGCGGTAGAATCTCACTGGAGCGTTTCGTAGCCCTCACCTCCACGCGGCCGGCCCGGCTTTTCGGCCTCTTTCCGACAAAAGGCACCATCGCAGTGGGTTCTGACGCCGACCTGGCACTGTGGAATCCTACCCAAAGGCGGAGGGTGCGTGCTGCCGACCTGCACTCCCGCTGTGATTGGTCACCCTACGAAGGTCGTGAGGTTACGGGGTGGCCTCAGATGACCATCCGACGGGGAGAAATCGTTTACGACAGAGGGCAAATTACAGCCCAAGCAGGCAGCGGGCTCCTTCTGACGCGCGGGCGGACTCAAGGATAGGCCATGAGACCCCACCCGGGGATAAGAAGCAGGTGGGCGGCTTCGACACCCACCTGCTGAATACCCGGCCAAGGAAATGAAGCTTAGAAGATCAACTTCAAGGCGAACTGGATCTGCCGTGAAGTTGTCAACGTGTTGGTAATTCTTCCCGCATTGCCGATTCGTCTTCCATTGGAGAAAATGGTACCGGCGGGTCTGCCAAAGTTGGCGCGGTTGAAAACGTTGAAGAACTCCGCTCGGAACTGAAGCTTAAGATCTTCACCCGCGAGGGCTGTATCCTTGGCCAGCGACAGGTCAAAGGTGGCTATGCCTGGCCCGATGAGTGTATTACGTGCCACATTGCCATAGAAACCTGGCGGCTGCAGCTCAAAGGCCGTCGGGTCAAAGTACTGGTTCGGATTTCTCCCATCGTCCTGGACCGGATTATTGCTTCTCCCCGAGGCCAGATCAGGATGCTCGTGAAGGTTCTGAGTGGCTCCACTGCGGGACTGGTTGTTGCCCAGTATCATGTTCACTGGAAAACCACTGCTCAGCCTGACAATAGGACTAAGCTGCCAGCCGCTGATCAGTTTTCCAACCACCCCTTGTAAACTGTTACCCAAATGTTTTCCGCTCCCGAAAGGCAGCTCAAAGGTAGCGTTGAAAGAGTAATGGTGGCGGACATCAAAACTGGCCAGACCACGGTCGAGCTTGTGGTCAAAGGGTGAGTTGGTAATGCCACTGCTTGTAGCACCAGCAGAGTCGAAGTTGGCCGTGTTCGAACTTTCATCGACAGCCCGGCCATAGGTATAAGAGCTCTGGAATTGGAAACCCTGGCTGAAGCGCTTCCTAAGGCCAACCCGAAAGGAGTTGTAAAAAGAATTGCCATCCCAGTAATACATCCGCATCTGACCGAAGGTAGAGTTTTGTGGAGCCGAGCAACCGGGTTGTGGGGCTTCCCCGCGGCGGATCTGAGCGGAACAACTCTCAGGCCAGAAATACTTTCCATCCACGACTTGCTCTGGAGCGAGGTTGGCGTCCAACAGCCGGCCCAGCTTGACCCCCCGAGACCCCTGATAGCCTACGGTGAGGACTGTTTGCGGGGCAATTTCCCGCTGCACCGTCAGACTGTACTGAATGACATAGCTCTGTTTGGGGGTTCTGTACGAAAAGATGGTGGGGGGTTGCGCTAAGGCACCTGCCACATCGTCGAAGAAATTAGGGAAATCAGGCATAAACGGCCTTACCGGCGTAAAGAAGGGGGGCATTCCACCCCCTTGAGGTCCCAGCAGTCGCTCTGCCCCGAGGAAGTCATAGAAGATCCCGGCCCCGGCCCTAACCGACCCCTTCCCATCCCCAAATGGGTCCCAGGACAATCCTAGGCGGGGAGCGAAGCTCTTGAGCGATGGATTGCGGGCTAGCAGCGGGTTGCCAAGCCGTATTACCGTGTCGGTGGGCTCATCGACATTGCTGATCCGTCCCGCCACCTCAGTCGGGTTGGTAATAAAGGAATAGCGGAGCCCGAGATTCAGCGTCAAGTTGGGAGTCCACTGAAAATCGTCCTGTATGTACATCCCGAACATGCTTTCCCGAAGACCCTGCTTGGGGATGGGTCCCACTATGCCAGGTATAAACGGCGGGGGAGGATTCTCATCGGTGAGATCTCCCAGGACGGCAACCACGAGCAATGGGCGTGCCTGCAGGAAACTCGGTAGACTCGTAAAGATATAGAGTCCATCGCTAAAAATACCGTTTGTGATGTTGAACTGCAGGCGGGTCCATTTGAAGCCGACCTTGATCGAGTGACGTCCGGAGATATAGGTCAGGTTGTTTGCCACCTCGAACCGATTCAGGACCTGCTCGAGTTTGGTGAGAAGTGACGGGCCCCAGCCAGTAAAGCCAGTTCCGGCCACGAAGCCAAAGGTGCGATCTGGCAAGGGCATAAATTGAAGCGATTCATCGATTGGGACAAT
>JAUXKG010000108.1 GCA_030624355.1 Acidobacteriota bacterium | reverse complement strand
GGCAACAGGTGAGGTGGTGGCCGGTTTCGTGACCGATTCCGCTTTTTTCAGTGGCGCATCGGGTGTCGAGGAGATGACCGGAAGCCTCACGGTAGAGAGCGACGTGGCCCTGGCCGTGGCCGTGCTGTTGCAGGATGACACCGATATACCGATCCTGACCACCTTCACCGCTATTCCGGGACGGGCTGACCAGTAGGAACTGCCGAGCGCCCCGGTCATTTGACTTAAACCTCGAAATCTCGCTTCAGTTCCGTGTCAGCTGTCAGTTGTCAGTTACTTCTTCCTATCATGGTAGAATCTCAACCCATGTCCGATCAGAAGACCCAGCACACCAATCGCTTGATACGGACCAGTAGCCCCTACCTTCAACAGCACGCCCACAATCCGGTGGATTGGCATTCCTGGGACGAAGAAGCGCTGCAGGCGGCCCGTGAAGAGGACAAGGCCATTCTGTTGAGTATCGGCTATTCGGCCTGCCACTGGTGCCATGTCATGGAGCATGAATCCTTTGAAAATGAGGAAATCGCCGGTCTGATGAATGAACACTTCATCAACATCAAGGTGGACCGGGAAGAGCGTCCCGACCTGGATGCCATCTACATGAATTTTGTCCAGATGACGACCGGCAGCGGAGGCTGGCCGCTAACTGTTTTTCTGACTCCGGATCTGGTGCCCTTCTACGGAGGCACCTACTTCCCTCCGGAAGACTACTACGGCAGACCGGGATTCAAGCGACTGCTTCAAGCTATGGCCGATACCTACAAGATCCGACGCCCGGAGATTGAGAAAGACAGAGAAGGGATTGTCCAGCGACTGAACCAGGCCAGCCAATGGGGCCAGGGAGAGGCCGAGCTCAAGGAGTCCTCTTTGGATGAGGCCTATTCGGCTCTGCTGTCGCAGTTTGACCACCACCACGGTGGCTTTGGAGAAGCTCCCAAGTTTCCCGGTGCCATGGCCCTGAGCTTCCTGCTTCGCTATCAGAGCCGGGCAGAACCAAAGACGGTGCTGAGCATGGTTAAGCTCAGCCTGGATGAGATGGCTCACGGGGGAATCTATGACCAACTGGGAGGAGGATTTCACCGCTATTCGGTGGACGAACGGTGGCTGGTGCCCCATTTTGAAAAAATGCTCTACGACAATGCACTGCTCTCCAGGGTCTATCTGGAAGCCTATCAGGTGACCGGAGATCCCTATTACCGGGAGATTGTGGAGGAGACCCTGGGATGGGTGGGGCGTGAGATGCAGGACGAAGCCGGTGGTTTCTACTCGGCCCAGGACGCTGACAGCGAGGGGGAAGAAGGCAAATTCTATGTCTGGACACCGGAGGAAGTGGAGGCCCTCTTGGGAAAGGAGAAGGCTCAGGTCTTCGGCGACTACTTCGATGTGAGCTCTGGCGGAAACTTCGAAGGGAAAAACATACTCCACCACCGGCGAGAGCTGAAGTCCTTCTCGGAATCTCTCGGCATATCTCCGGAAGACTTGAAGCAGCAGCTGGACGGCGGTCGGCAAAAGCTCTTCGGGCAACGAGAGACACGGATCCGGCCGGGCCTGGATGACAAGGTTCTGGCCGCCTGGAACGGCATGATGCTCACAGCCTTTGCCGATGCTGCTTTTGTCCTGAAGGATCAGAACCTGTTGCAGACAGCTGTGCACAATGCCGAGTTTCTAGCCTCAGAAATGCTGGTGGAGGACAGATTGCTCCGCAGCTGGAAAGACGGGAAGGCTCATTTGAACGCCTACCTGGAAGACTACGCACAGGTGATCGAAGGATGGCTGGCAATCTATCAGTCTACTGGTGACGCCGCCTGGCTGGAGAAAGCCGGCCAGCTTATGGAACAGCAGCTGGAGCTTTTCTGGGATTCGGAGCAGAACAGCTTCTACTTCACCTCCCGCGACCACGAGGAACTGCTGGTCCGCCACCGAGAGTTCATGGACAATGCCACCCCCAGTGGCAATTCGGTCAGCTGCCTGAACCTTCTGAAGCTGGCGGTGCTGCTGGGAAAACCGGACTATCGAGATCGAGCTGGGCGAATGTTGCAGCAAGTGGCCCGAATCCTTCCCCAGTATCCGTCGGCCTTCGGATACTGGCTGCAGGCAGCCGACTTCTTCTTTGGTCCAGTGGTAGAGATCGCTGCTGTGGGCAGACCGGCCCAGAGAAACGATCTCCTGCAAGCGGTCCGAGACCGCTTCCTGCCCAACAAAGTGGTGACCATGGCAGAGGAGGTCGATCTCGAATTGGGCCGGAAGATCCCCTTGCTGCAGGGAAAAACCGCCGGAGACAGCCAGGCCACGCTCTATATCTGTGAAAACTACAGTTGCCGGGAGCCAGCCACCACTTCAGAGGCAGTAAAAAAACTGCTACACGGATTAACAAACACTGATTAACAGACACGGATTTACACGGATTAAGAAAGGTGTTTCTTGTCGGTTGTCAGTTGTCAGCTGTTAGCTGTTAGTTGTCAGCTGTCAGTTGACATCCCAAACTCTTCCTTCAAAATCTTGTGCAGCTTGTCCAAGGCACGTCCTCGATGGGAGATTTGGCTCTTCTCCTGCAGACTCATCTGTGCCAGGGTCTTCTGCAGGGGTGGATAGTAGAAAACAGGGTCGTAGCCGAAGCCGTTGTGGCCTTTCGGCTCCCGGCTGATCTCGCCGTCCACCCGACCCGTCACTTCAAGAGTACGCCCTCCCAGAACCAGGCAGATGACGCAAACAAAATGGGCCGTTCTTCGGGAGGGCTCCTGAATGGAACTCATCAGTCCGAGGAGCTTATCAATTCGACCTTGGTCGGTGGGGGCAAAACGAGCCGAGAAGACCCCCGGGGCCCCTTCCAGAGCATCGACCACCAGCCCCGAGTCGTCGGCCAGCGTCGGGACCCCGGTCAGGCGGTGGTAGTGGGCGGCCTTAAGGCGGGCATTTGCACTGAAAGTGGAGCCGCTTTCGACTACTTCCGGTAGATCCTCACGGTCCAGCAGTGACTCGCACGTCAGGTTCAAGTCTTTCAAGGCAGACCGAATCTCCCGGGCCTTTCCGCTATTCTTGGTCGCCAGAAGGAATTGCAACTTTGGGGAGGGACTCACCTTGAAAGAGATCTGACAAATGTTCTACGTTTTCTTCCAAAACCAGCCGTTGATGTTCGATAAGCTGATGGATACCTTCACGGGCCAGGCTCAAAAGAGCATTCAGCTGCTGGCCGGAAAACGGCCTCTCCTCGGCTGTGCCCTGGACCTCCACGAAGAGGTCTTGCCCGGTCATCACCACATTCATGTCCACATCCGCTGAGGAATCCTCTTCATAGTTCAGATCCAAACGTGCTTCTCCCTGGAAGACACCAACGCTCACGGCTCCCACATAGTCGAGAAGTACTGCCCGGTCCAACAAACCATCGCGTCTCAGCTTATCGATGGCCAAGACCAACGCCACAAAGGCGCCGGTGATGGAGGCTGTGCGAGTTCCCCCGTCCGCCTGAATCACATCACAATCCAGCCAGATGGTCCGCTCCTGAAGAGCCTCAAGATCGACGACCGAACGAAGCGATCGGCCGATCAGTCTCTGAATCTCCTGGGTTCGGCCGGAAGGTCTCCCTTTGGAGGATTCTCTTATCATTCGGCTTCCGGTAGAGCGTGGAATCATTCCATATTCGGAGGTCAACCATCCCCGGCCGCTCCCCCGCAAGAACGGGGGGACCTTGCCCTCCACACTGGCAGTACAGATGACTCGAGTATCTCCACACTCGATCAATACCGAACCCTCAGCGTGCTTGGTGTAGTCGGCTGTCACTGTCACCGGACGCAGTTGATTATCTGCTCGACCATCGATACGTGATAACATTCCGGAATATTCTACCTGAAGGGTTGCTGGATGGAAACGTGCCCAGCAAAGGTGGGACTTTCCCTTCCCTCCACCAGAAACTTCACTCTTTGAATTTCCATGACATTCTCGGTCAACGACCGAATAATGGAGTGAAGAGCCGAGAGTTCGGCCAAAACACCACCCTCCGGCAACTGGGTGGCTTCTCTGGAGAAATCGACGACGGCCGTGCCATCCTCGAGCAGGTAGACCTGGCGCAAGCTAGCCTGATCGGAAAAAATGGGCACACCCTCCTCGGTGGGTCCTTTGATCAACTCATTAATTATTTGACGTGCCACCAAGGTCTTGTCCGAGGTCTGAAATATGGGCCGACTTTCCGCCACCAGCGCAAAGCGGCCCGAAAGAGTCAGATCCGGTTGAGGGAAGTACAACATCACATCCAGATCTGCCTCTCCCTGTGAGCTCAGAACATCCGACTCCACATCAAACCGGTGGCGAGCCAACTCTCTCATCTCCTGCTGGTGCCGCCGCTCCTGAACGTACAGGAAGTAAGTACCTGTCAACACCAAGCCGACCAGTCCCAACCCGATCAGAATGCCTCGATACTCTTTCATCTCGACCCGGCTCCACGACTGTCTACTGAGCTCGTCTTGAGAAATCGGGAAAGTGTAGAGGCGATGGTGGCAGCGATGCTCGATTGGAAATGAGGAAAATAGAGCTTCTGCTGGTCTTCTGGGTTGGTGAGAAATCCGAGCTCGATCAGCACTGCCGGGGCGGTCACCGGTACCAACAACTGCAGGGGAACTTCAATGACTTCGTTTTCGGTTCCCCAGAGCTGGTTGAGTTCGCTCTGAAGCTGACCAGCCAGCTCACGGCTCAGAGCAACATATTTCCTGTGAGCCCGGTGCCAGGAGACCAGACCCTCACGTTCGCTGTCTTCCGATTGCTCTGCAGTTCCAGTCACCGTCTCCGTGGATAACTGGACATCGGTGTCCGATTGGCCGTCACCGGACTGCTGAAGGTCTGGATACCGGTGAATATAGACCACAGGTCCTCCAATCTCGGGCAACAGAGATCCACCGGCGTGAAGGCTCAGATACAGCCTGGAATCGTAATAGTTCCCGACCGAACTGCGCTGCTCCACACCCAGTTCCACATCCCGGTTCCGAGTGAGCATTCCCTGGTGGCCCATGGCTCTCAACCGCTCTTGCAAAAGTACGGCTATCTTAAGAGTCAGGTTCTTCTCCAGCAAGAATTCAAAAGAACTGACTCCATAATCTTCTCCACCGTGACCCGGATCAATCGTGATCACGTTCTGAACGACTTCAGGCGGTGCCGCCGCCACCCGCCTGTCCGGTTTGGCAGCCCGCGGGGGGGGAGCGACAGCCGAAGACGATCTGAAGGGGGGCGTCTCTCGGCTCTTGCGAGCGCCGGCCTCCGGGGCTCTGTAGACATCAATCACCTTTCTGTCCGGGTCGCTGAGGGTCAATTCTCGAAACGTGTCGTAGAGCTCGCCTTTGTAAATCCGGAAAGTTCCGTAGACATCGGTAGAATCAAATCCCACTGAGGAAACCACTCGATGGTTGGGTAACTTAGTGGGAAACTTCGGTTGTACCAGATAGCGTTCGAATTTCACTTCGATATACTTTTCCCTCTCCTGGACCTTGACGGGAGCCTTTCGTTCCGACTCGAAAACGATTCTCACGTGATCGGGATAATTGGCAACACGGACCTGCACTGGATTCTGGTCGATCTCCGACATCCGATAGCGTCGATTCGATCTCTTTTCAAGCCTGCGATTCACCACCAGCGGAACGGCTTCGGTCAGAAAGTCCTCGGTGACGTACCAATCTCCCTTCCCCCTTCTCCAGGCGGGTCCCGACAACAGTACGTAGTGGTCCTCGAAGCGGAGCAATGGGCGATCATCGACCAGCAGCAGAGTGCCTCGAGTCCCTTCAACTGTCAGCATTCCACCTCTCTCCTCCAGCTCCAGTCCCACCACCGCAGCCAGATCCTTCAACCGGTAGTAATCGCGTCCTTCCCTTTGGCGGGCATCGATCTTCCACCTTCTTTGCGCAAGCGAGATTTCCAGATCCTGAGCCTCAACAGGCTGGGGTAGTCCGATGAACAGAATGATCAACAGACTGAGAGAAAAGGACTGGACTGCTGGACGCCTGGATAGCATGGGCCAGAGATATTATACAGGACTGCCCGACCCTGTAAGAAAAAGGGGAATAGTCTACTCTGCCACCGTTTTCTTCTAGAAGTTTACAGCCTGTGAGGTCAATTTGGACTCGCTGACCTGGCAACAGAGTGACGGATTGCGAACCAAGGTGGTCGCCAGATCGGTGTGCAGGGCGTGTCCCGCCTTGTAGGCGCGAACATGCCCAACCAGGGGATAACCGCAAAGGGAGATGTCTCCGATCAGATCCAACATTTTGTGGCGCACAAACTCATCCGGGCTACGCAACTCCCCATTCATGATCTCCGTCTCGCTCAGAACAACGGCGTTGTCAAAAGAGCCGCCGCGAATGAGCCCCTGTTTCCGAAGATCCTCGACTTCGGCATAAAAACCGAAGGTGCGGGCAAAAGCGATCTCCCGCTTGTAGCTCTCCGATGTAATCTCCAGATCCAGAACCTGATGGCCAATCATAGGATGAGTGAAATCGATCTCATAGGAGATCTGAAAACTCGAAGCAGGCTCAATTGAAATGAATTTCCCGTTGTCCTTCAAGCAAATCGGTTTCTGGACTTTGAGAAAAGTTCTCTCCTTATCCTGCTCTTGAATTCCCGCCTGGCTGACCATCTCCACAAACGGGAGAGCAGAGCCATCCATGATGGGAACCTCCAATGAGTCAATATCTATATAGACGTTGTCCAGTCCCAGGCCATAGAGCGCAGATAGAATATGCTCAACGGTGGAAAGCATGACTCCCTTCTTCATCAGGGTGGTGGCCAACACCACTCGTGAGACTCGCTTTCGCAAGGCCTCAATCTGAAAATTCTGGAGATCGAGACGACGGAAAACGATCCCCGTATCCTCCGGGGCAGGTTGGAGCACCAGAGAGACCTGGCAACCGGTGTGAAGGCCCACGCCGGAGACCTTCACCGGTTTCTTGAGTCTGGTCTGCATATCCGCCTTTCTCAGCAAATCGATCCAATTCGACTTAAGCCTGCTCTTTGCACAGCAAAACCCGTACCAAGGCAGTAAATATCCATTGTATCAAGTATTTAGAACACACCCTACGGTCCGAATCCGTGACCTTTAAACGACAAAGTGTAGCATATTTGATACACTTTTTAGGCGAGCAGCCAGGGGCGCTACTTTTTGGGTTTCGGTTCTAGGAAGTGCTCCGGCGGGATGTCGACATTGTAGGAGATGGCTTCCAGTTCCAGTTGGGTAGACTTCTTCCCGTCCACGAAGGAGTCGTATCGAAGAGGGGTGTGCACTCCCTGGATGGTATGCCAGTTGTAAAGCTCCCGCTCATGTTTTCGGCGAACTCCCAACTGATTGGTCCGGTGGGTCTCCCACTTGGAAGGTAAATGGGTTTGAGGGTCAAAAAAGATGACGATGGCGTTGTTGGTTGCGTCCAGAAATTCGACCGCCTCATATTCTCCGGAACCGGCGATATCCTGCGGGCCGTAGTAGTACAGATGCATCCCTTCCTCATCCAGCCGC
>JAUXKG010000465.1 GCA_030624355.1 Acidobacteriota bacterium | reverse complement strand
GGTGCTGTCGGGAGAGGATATTTCTCAGCTGCCGGTGTTTCCCCATAGCCGGCCGTCGACGGCCGACTCGGAGGTTTTGGTGCAGCTAAAACAGGAAAACTATGCCCAAAAGACGGCTGAGATTGAGGCTTGGCTGGAGAAAAACCAGCCGGCCTTTTGACCAGGCTCGCTGCCGCGAGAGCCATGAACCGAGAATTTCAAACGCTCGTCAAGCACTTGATTGGACTGGCCAGGGAAGACGAACCTCTGACGAAAACCAACCTACCGCAGCAGTTTCGGCCCTCTAGAGGAGAGAACTATTCGATCGCCAGAAACCTGAATGCTGCTTTTCTACTCTTGCTGGCCGGTGAAACTCATCCACTGTATGGCGAGGCACTGACCTACCTTCAAAAGCTGGAGGATCATCCTTCGTGGAGAGAAACCGTTTCTTTTTACCGCCAGGGCCTGCAACTCGTGAATGAGGAGATCTCTCAACAGTACTCCTCGAATGAGAGCTTTCGCAGAAAGATGGCTGAGCTGAATTCGGCTCTCAACGATTCAACCAAACCGAGCGGAGGTCCGGCCATCATCGAACAGATCAGAGGAGTACTGTTCCCTGAAGGAAAATCGTTGGAGACTCCTGAGGATCGGCAGGCCCGCATCTCTTCGCTCCGGGAGAAAAGAACGGTTGAGATCACCGACTTCAATCCCTCACCGATTAGCGAGCCCCTCAAGGAGGTCCTGTTCACGAGCAACATCCTGTTGACTGTTCCCAGTGTAGATCTGGAGAAGTTATCCCTTAAGTCGTCTCTGAAACGTGCCTTGGAAACCATTGCTCGAGAGGAGCAAAGCTACTGGTACGATCATCCAATTCCTGTCGGAATCGATCCGAAACACAATGAAGCGCTCTACGGAATGGAAGGTCTGGAAGAGGCAGTCAGGTTCGAGGTAAAAAGAGGTGAGGCGGAAACAGACTCCACCTTGACCTGCGTCTTGTCCGCTTCTGTAACCCACAAGGGCTTGAGTGGAATCGTCAAAGACTATCTGGAAGAAGAATTCAGGAAAGAAAAGAACATTCGGCATTTGAATCTCTATCTGTTTACCGAAGACGATACCGCCAGGCTGGTCGATCAGATTTTGATCCCGGCAGCCAAAAAATATGACTTGGCGGGAGATTACCAGTTGCTGTACCAGACCATAGGGGTAAACGGAGAGTACGGTAGACACTACAGCTTCCTCAAGGCCATTGCTGCCTTTTGGCGGATTCTCATCGACCCCAGGATCAAGGCGACCTTCAAGATCGATCTTGACCAGGTCTTTCCACAGCAGAGGCTGGTCACAGAATCGGGGACCTCGGCCTTCCAGCATTTTCAAACGCCTGCCTGGGGTGCTGCGGCTACCGATAGTCAGGGCAGGTCCATTGAACTGGGGATGATTGCGGGAGCGCTTGTGAACAGTGGCGACATAGATCGTTCACTCTACTCGCCCGATGTTACCTTTCCGGACCAGGAACCCGCAGGAGAGGAAGTTGTGTTCTGGAGCCGATTGCCCCAGGCGCTCTCTACCGAAGCCGAGATGATGACGCGGTACGGAGAAAACAGTTTCGCCGGTGGCAGGAGGGCCATACAGCGCATTCATGTCACAGGCGGAACTACCGGCATCCTGGTAGAAGCTCTCAGAAAGTACAGACCCTTCACACCCAGCTTCATTGGCCGGGCCGAAGATCAAGCCTACCTGTTGTCTGTGCTGTTCTCGGGTTCTCCACACTTGAGATACCTTCACCAGGATGGTTTGATCATGCGTCATGACAAGCAGCTTGTAGCGAAAGATGTCATAAGGGCTTCTTCGATCGGCAAGATGGTTGGAGAATATGTTCGGACGCTGCTGTTCTCCTTCTATGTCAAGGCCTTGCCCTGGCCCTTCGCAAAAATAAAGGAAGAAATCGATCCCTTTACTGGCTGCTTCGTCTCATCGGTGCCGTGGACGGTCACCTATCTTCGCTTTGCTTTGCAAGTCGCGACGCTCTTCAAGTCTGACAACAGAGAGGGCAGCAGAAGTGGCCATGAGCTGGTCCGCATCGGGGTCAGTCGGCTGAAAGGCCTCGTCGGGCAACTGCATGGTCAGCCCGATACTCTGGTTGACCAATACCGTCAAGAAAGGTCGTCCTGGAACCTGTTCTATGATGTTTTGGACAAGCTGGAGGAGGACCTCAAGAAGAACGAGCCATTTGCCGTTGACTTGAGGAGGAGGGCGGTGGCTTGTGTGGATGAGTGCCGCCTGGACCTCGGTTCAGGCCGGTGAGGCGACTGAGATCAGGGCAGAAACCGTCCGCCTAGTGCGCCTGTTCCCCCAGTCGAAGGGCAACCTCAGGGAAATAGATCGGCCATTCGTTGGGCCAAACTGTGGAGTCTGAAGTTCCGTTCACGGATCGCTGCCATCATGGGCTTCGCCTCACTCAGTATGGCGTCGGCGTCGAAGGCGGTGATGCGCCCCTCCTCGACAAGGATACGCCCGTCCACCATGACGGTGTCCACCGAGCTGCCGTTCTCGGCAAACACAAGCTGGCTCTGTGGATCATTGACGGGAACCCACCACGGTGCATCCAGCCGATACAGTACCAGATCGGCTCGCTTGCCGGCCTCGATCGAGCCAAGACGGTCACCTTGGAGAAGAGCCGCG
>JAUXKG010000454.1 GCA_030624355.1 Acidobacteriota bacterium | reverse complement strand
TCTTTCCGGTAAACGGACTGCTCGGGAGTCACTGGTACCGGTACCGTGCGGATCTGTTGTAGAAAATCGAGTACCTTGAGTTGACGCTGCTTTAAATTTTGTTCAATCACACTCAGGCAGCTTCCACTGTACCATCCACACAAAGGATGCAAGCGACCCTGTTGGACAGGTATCTTGGCGATTGGCACACTCTCAGAAAGCTCTGGCGACGACTCCTTCGGGATCGCGAAGTCCAGAATGTATCGAATCAGCTCCGGGCTGATGAGGGGCAGATCACAGGCCACTGCAAAAAGAGGTCGTCCGTTACCATGTGTCAGGGCCGTGTAGATTCCACCCAACGGACCGCATTCAGGGATAATGTCTGCAAGAACCGGCAATTTTAAGAATTCATAGCTTTGCCGTTGATTGGTGACAATGACCACATCTGCAAAAATGCTCTTCAGGGGATCGATCACAGACTGAATCAGAGGCCTGCCATGAAAGGGCAGACTTGCCTTGTGGCGGCCCATTCTGCGGCTCCCGCCGCCCGCCAACACGGCTCCCAAAACAGATGTATTCATGTTGCCCACACCATGCATTGATTGTCTACCGCGGTGCCGCAATCATTCACGTTTACTGTAATGGCCATTTTTTTAAAGAGTTGAGCCGTGAGCATCACTGTCGCCGGTTAAACTGGCACAATATTTATTCAGAATCTCCTTCAACTTCCTGCTTTCCAGATTGGCTCCAGTCAAGATAAGTGCGACCGTTCTTTTTTTCAGGGAGTTTTTTAACTTCAACGCACCTGCCAGAGCGGCGGCTCCGGCTCCCTCCACCAGGCTATGAGTTTTTGAGAGCAGAAGATAGATCGCTTCCTCCAGCTCTTCCTCGCTGACAAGTACCATCTCGTCAACGGTCCCCTTCATCATTTGCAGAGAGAGTTCTGTCGGGATGCGGGTAGCGATTCCGTCGGCAAACGTGGCCCCTGTGTCGGTTTCCACTGGATGTCCCTGCTTCCAGGAGAGGTACATGCAAGGAGCCGCCTCGGCTTGGACTCCAATTACCCTGATTTGGGGACTCGCGGCTTTTGCCAAAAAGCCTACCCCGCTGATCAGAGCTCCGTTGCCTACTGGAACCACGATGGTATCAATTTCAGGGTTGGCTTCCAGCATCTCCAGAGCAATGGTGGCGGTTCCGGCACACATTGAGACCTCGTTGCCATCTTCAATGAACAGGCTGCCGGCCCGCTTCGACTCTTTCTTGGCTATCGACTTGCAATCGTCAAGATCTCTGCCAACCGGCACCACCGAAGCTCCCAGGGCCTTGAGCATTGCCAGCTTGCCGGGATTACATTTCTCAGGCACGTAAATCTGCACCTTAATCTTGAGCAGGCCTCCGGCCAGGGCCATTCCCTGACCATGGTTGCCGGTGGAAGCTGTCACCACTCCCGAAGAATGATCGGCTTTCTTCAAGCGACTCAGACAGGCAAGCGCGCCGCGCCCCTTGAATGATCCGATGAGGCACTGATTCTCGTACTTCAGATGGAGTTCAGCTCCCACCAGCTCGCTGACCGGGGGAGAATGAAGAAAAGGAGTACAAGGCAGATGCCGACCGATGATACGGTGTGCTTGGAGAACATCCTGGAGACTCAAAATATCCATGGATGGCGACAGTGTTCGACTCCTTCGGTCTTCAATTACCTCATGGTAGGGGCGTCATGGTCAGTTGTCAGTTGTGAGCTTCAAACCGTAATCGCACCCTCGGAAGCGGAAGAGACAGAGCGGGAGTATTTCGCCAGGACTCCACTCTTGTAGCGAGGTTTAGGAGCCTTCCACTGGCGAAGCCGTCGATTGATTTCGGATTTCGTCAACTTAACCTCCAGCAGGCGTTTGTCGATATCCAGCAGTATGGTATCTCCGTTGCGAACCACCGCCAGCGCGCCTCCGTCAGCGGCCTCAGGAGCGATGTGGCCCACCATGAATCCATGAGTAGCGCCGGAAAAACGACCGTCTGTGATCAGGGCCACTTCCTTGCCCAGACCCGCTCCTTGGACCGCTGCCGTTACCGATAACATCTCCCTCATGCCTGGTCCGCCCTTGGGGCCTTCATAGCGGATTACGATCACATCTCCTGCTTTGATCTTCCCCTTCTTGACTGCGGCAAAAGCATCTTCTTCACGATTGAACACACGAGCCCGGCCCTGATGAAGGGAGCGTTCCACACCGGAGGTTTTCATGACGCAGCCGTCGGGAGCCAGATTTCCCCTCAAGATAACCAGTCCACCAGTCTTCTTCAGTGGATCGGACATGGGCCGAATAACTTTTGTGCCATTTCTGGCTCGAGCTCGGCGGGCCTCCTGTCCAATGGTGCGTCCGGTCACTGTCAACTCTTTTTCATACAGCAGTCCGTCCTTTAGAAGTTGTTTGGCTATCAAAGGCATTCCTCCGGCCCTGTACATGTCGGGCGCGGTGAAACGTCCTGCCGGTTTGAGATCTGCCAGGACAGGTGTCTTGCGGGAGATTCGATCGAAATCGTCTAGACTCAATCGGACTTCTGCCTCCCTGGCCAGAGCAAGCAAATGCAGGACGGCGTTGGTCGAACCACCGGTAGCCATAACACCACGAATAGAGTTCAGCAGAGACTTCCGGGTGACGATCTGCCGTGGTCGAATCCCCTTCTTCAGGAGTTTTAATACCAGGCGACCGCAGTCGAAGGCGACCTTTCCCTTTTTGGGGTTTTCGGCCGGAACGCCATTAAAACCCATGGGCGAGATTCC
>JAUXKG010000024.1 GCA_030624355.1 Acidobacteriota bacterium | reverse complement strand
GGGCATTTTCTACGCCATCTTGATGGGGACGATTGCTGGCATCGTCATTGGCTTGTTGACTGAGTGGTACACTGGAGGGCCTCCTGTCAGGCGAATCGCGGAAGCCTGCAAGACAGGCGTGGCCACCAACATCATTGCCGGTTTGGCGGTGGGCATGCAGTCTACGGTCTTGCCGGTTCTGACCATCTGTGGCGCCATCTTGATCTCATACAACTTTGCAGGTCTCTACGGTATCGGAATCGCGGCCGTAGGAATGTTGGCTACCGTGGGGATTACCATGTCAGTGGATGCATACGGGCCGATTGCCGACAATGCTGGCGGAATCTCGGAGATGAGCGGTCTGGGGCCCGAAACGCGTGCGATCACTGACAGTCTGGACGCCCTGGGAAACACCACAGCAGCTATGGGAAAGGGATTTGCCATTGGGTCTGCAGCGCTGACCGCCCTGGCTCTCTTTTCTGCCTACACCAAGACGGTCGGCCTGGAGACACTCGATTTGCTCGATCCCAGGGTGGTAGTGGGTTTCTTTGTGGGCGGTATCCTACCCTTCTTTATCGCTGACCTAACCATGTCCTCGGTTGGAAGGGCCGCCATGAAGATGGTCGAGGAGGTGCGCCGTCAATTTCGTGAGATCCCCGGACTGTTGGAGGGTGAGGCCAAGCCGGACACCGCTCGCTGTGTAGATATCTCAACTCGCGCCGCCTTGAGGGAAATGATCCTGCCCGGTCTGGTTGCGGTGTCCTCACCGGTCGTGATGGGAACCTTCCTGGGAACATCCGCTCTTGGGGGTATGCTTGCCGGAGCAACTCTGAGCGGAGTTCTGCTGGCTTTGTTCATGGCCAACGCGGGGGGAGCCTGGGACAATGCCAAGAAGTATATCGAAAGCGGCTTTCTGGGTGGCAAGGGTTCAGAAGCCCACAAGGCTGCCGTGGTGGGAGACACGGTTGGTGATCCTTTCAAGGACACCAGTGGCCCTTCGATGAACATCCTGATCAAGCTCATGTCCATCGTGTCCCTGGTCATTGCTCCTTTGCTGAGATAAGGGGCCGGCTCGAACGAAGCTGGGCCCAGGTGGTCTACTGGAGCCAGAAAAGCGGAGTGAACCGGCAGCCTGAAGGTCAGTGTGTTAGAATTGGCGTTTTTCGAAGAGGAGTAAGGTCGGTATGAGACGATATGAGGTTACTTTTATTCTGGCACCCACTCTGACTGATGATGAAGTCGAGCAGTCGGTCGAGACCTTCCGGAAAGTAGCGGAAGAAAAGGGAGCGCAGATTGTCAAGGTAGACGAATGGGGCAAGAGACGTCTAGCCTACCCCATCAACAAGCACAGTGAGGGAATCTATACCATCCTGACTCTGGAGGAACCGGAGGCGGTAGCAGTGGACGAGCTGGAGAGACGATTTAAAGTGACGGATTCGGTCATTCGCTTCTTGTCGGTCCGCATCGATCTTGATCTGAAGCGGATGGAGAAATTCAAGAGCCGGAGGGACAAGAGGCGAGCGGCTTCAAAAGGTCGTTCCAAGAAAAACACAGATCAAGTAGCGGCGGTGAAGGATTAGCTGATGATTCGACGACGAAAGTATTGTAAGTTCTGCGCGGAAAAGATCGATTACATTGACTACAAGGATGTGAGGTTGCTGGGTTCGTACGTTCCCGGAGGTTCCAAAATCATTCCCCGGAGGGTCTCCGGTGTGTGTAGTACCCACCAGAGAAAATTGGCGACAGCCATCAAACGGGCCCGACAGTTGGCTTTGCTCTCCTACACTCCGGAGTCGAGGTAGCGACGATGGAAGTCATTCTGATCGACGATGTTTTTGAGGTGGGACGGCGCGGTCAAATTGTCAGAGTGGCCGATGGCTACGGTCGCAACTATCTGATTCCGAAGCGTCTGGCCATACCCGCAACTCCAGGGAATCGAAAAATGATTGAGCAGCAGCGTCTCTCTATGGCCAAAAAAGATGCCAAGTACACAGAGGAGGCTGAACTGCTGGCACAGGAGTTGAATCAGCTGCATGTCCTGATCAGCCGCAAGTCAGGAGACGCCGGGACCCTGTTTGGTTCTGTGACTTCAAAAGATATAGCGGATCTGTTGGAAGGCAGCGAGATTCGGATAGATCGGCGGAAGATTCTGCTGCAGCAGCCCATCAAAAGCATCGGCAACCATCGGATAGAGGTGCGTCTTCACAGTGAAGTGGCTGCTGAACTTCTTCTTTCCGTTCTGCTTGAGGGGGATGAGCCGGTGGCCAGGATCAAGAAAAAGGATGAAGAATCGGACCGGATAGTGGCCGAACTGGAAGCTCGGATCAAGGAAGTGGGTCGATCGGCTGGAAGCGAAGAGACGCCACCGGAAGCTCCTGAGTTTGCCGGTCAAGAATCTCAGCCCCCCGTCACCGACCAGGAAACTCAAGGGCAGCAGGAACAAAAGGAAAGCGAGAAGGGGATCGATCAGGAAGAGGGAGCGAACCCCGTCCAAGAGGCCGAAAAGAAGGAAACAGAGGAGGCCACGACGGAGTAAAGTCGCCGAAAGCGCCCTTTTCAAAGTCTACGAACAGGACGTGAACTCTGAGCTCCTCCCCTGACAGCCTCCCAGGGCATCCCGTTTCCTGCCCTCATTCCGTTTATTCGGTTTTCCTGCGAATTCTTTGTTTTTAACCCCTGCGAACTGCTGTTATTCTAATCACGAATTGACAGACACGGATTAACACGGATTAACAAACACTGATTTACACGGATTAAGAAAGGTATCTTATTGTCAGTTGTCAGTTGTCAGCCCGGTCACTCGACACTCGTCAATCGACACTGGTTCGGTGTCAGCTGTCAGCTGGTCAGTTGTTGTCTCTCTAGGTCATTCTTCCTATGAACGTAAGCGTCGAGAAGAGTCTTCCCCACAGTGATGAAGCTGAACGTGCTGTCTTGGGGGCCGTGCTGCTCGACAACACGTTGTTTGATCAGACCTCAGAGATCCTCACAACCGAGGATTTTTATGTGGAAGGGCACCGCAAGATTTTTTCCCGCATGCTGGTGCTCTCCGCGGATTCCCGTGCCATCGATTCGCTGACCCTGCGACAGGAGCTCCAGAAGGGAAGTGAATTGGAGTCAGCAGGGGGCGCGGCCTACATCGCTTCCTTGCTGGATGGGGTTCCGCGAGTTTCCAATGTCGAGCACTACGCCCGCATCGTCAAGGAGAAATCCATTCTGCGAAAGCTCATTCATTCTTCGAATGAGATTCTGATCCGGAGTTTCTCAGATGAAGAAGACCCGTCGCATTTGCTGGAACAGGCTGAGAAAGCGATCTTCGAGATCAGTCAGGAGAAGATGGGTGGCGGTTTTACCGATCTTCAGAACCTGCTGACCAAGACCTATCAAGACATCGAGACCATATACAAGCGAAAGGAATCGATAACCGGTATTGCGACGGGCTTTGTGGAGCTGGATAAACTTACCTCGGGCTTGCAGTCAACCGATCTCATTATCGTGGCGGCACGTCCTGGACTGGGAAAGACAAGCTTTGCCATTAACGTGGCACAGCACGCGGCCATTAAAGATCAGCGGACCGTGGGTATCTTCAGTTTGGAGATGGCCGCTCGCCAGCTGGTGACTCGAATGTTGTGTGGAGAAGCCCGGGTGGACGCACACAAGGTGCGAACCGGGTATCTGAACAAGGAGGATTGGAGTCGCTTGGCCAAGGCGGTCAGCAAGCTGGCCCAGGCTCGTGTCTTTATTGATGACACGCCGGGAATCACGATTGTAGAGATGCGTTCCAAGGCGCGTCGCCTCAAGGCGGAACATGGACTGGATTTGCTCATAGTGGACTATCTTCAGTTGATGTCGGGAGTGTCGACGGGCAGTCGCGTCCGTTTTGAGAACCGACAGCAGGAAATTTCTGTTATCAGCCGTTCTCTCAAAGGTCTGGCCAAGGAGCTGAATATTCCCATTATGGCCATATCGCAGCTGAGTCGGGCCCCGGAACAGAGACGAGGGGATCATCGTCCTCAACTCTCCGATCTCAGGGAGTCCGGCTCAATCGAGCAAGACGCCGATGTCGTGATGTTTATCTTCAGAGAAGACCTGTACCAAAAAGGAGAAGATCTGGAGGAAGAAGGGGTTGCTCAGATCATCATCGGAAAACAGCGCAATGGACCCACCGGCATCGTAAAACTGGCTTTCGTAGAACAGTGGACGAAGTTTGAAAACCTGGCCCGTGAGTTCGAATGAGACGCTCATGGGTTGAGATATCCTTCACCCGTCTCCGGGAGAACGTGGTAGCCGTACAAGCACGTCTGGCTCCCTCCACACGCATCATCGCTGTAGTCAAGGCCGACGCCTATGGACATGGAATTCAGGAAGTTTCCAAGTGTTTGCTGGACTGCGGAGTGTGTGATTTTGCTGTGGCCACGCTGGAAGAGGGAGTCGAGCTTCGACGGGGGATCGGAAGCGGGAAGATACTGGTGCTGGGCGGCTGTTGGGAGGGAGAAGAACAGGCCTTTCTGGAGTTCGATCTAACGGCGGCACTCTTTGACTCTACGTTCAAAGTGGAGAAAACCAGTGTGGAGGTGGAGATTGATACTGGGATGAACCGGCTGGGAATCCCCTGGAAAGAAGCGGCTCGCTTCATCCGTTCCTGCCCGGCCCCCATAGTCGGTGTATTTTCCCATTTTGCTTGCTCGGATCAGGATCTGGAGTTCACCCGTCTGCAGCTCAGACGATTTGAGCAGGCTACCTCGGGTCTTTCCTATCCTCGCCATATCAGCAACAGCGCCGGCCTGCAGCTGCCCGAAGCCCAAATGGATGCTGTTCGCCCGGGTCTGGCCCTGTATGGGATCTCGCCCTGCTCTGCTGTCGACTATCTCCAACCTATCCTCTGCTGGAAGACTCGGGTTGTGAATGTGCGGGAGGTGCTCAAAGGGCAACCTGTTGGCTACTGTGGTACCTTTACCGCCCCTCGAGACATGCGAGTGGGAATCTTGCCCGTCGGATACTCCGACGGCTACAGTCGCCGGTTCTCGAACCGAGGCCGGGGTCGGATTCGACAACAGCTTGTGCCGGTGATCGGAAGGGTGGCGATGGACCTCGTCACTGTGGATCTTACTGATCTCTCCAAACCCAAAGTAGGAGAGGAAGTCGTGCTGCTGGAGGATTCTCCCGATTCTCCCATCTCGGCGGCCGGTCTGTCGAAAACACTGGAAACGATTCCTTATGAAGTTTTGACCCGGATCGGCACTCGTGTCGAGCGACGGTATGTGTAGGATCAGGGTTACAGATCTCAAACTTCTCCTTTCCTGCCTTTCCTGGACACCGTCGCGATTAACGCGCTAGAATTGCAGTGTCAATCACTTACGATGATTTTTGGCAAGCATCAAAAAGTTTCTCAGAATAGCAACCACCGGCGAGAAGGGGTGACCCGCCCTTGATTGGTCTTGTTCTGGCAGCGGCTGGCAGCGGGTCGCGGTTCGAGTCCAGCATTCCCAAACAGTTCGCGAAGCTTCGAGCGAAGCCACTTTATTTCCATGCTTTGGAGGCGTTCGCTCACCTGGCTGTGCAGGCGGTCGTAGTGGTGCCTGAAAGCTGGAAGGAAGTAGTGGAAAGTCAAGTGGCCTCCTTACCGTATCGTGATAGGTTGATTCTGGAGATTGGAGGCCCCCAGCGGCAAGATTCCGTCTACCGGGGCCTTTGTCGATTTTCCGAACAGATTGAACTGGTCCTGATCCACGATGCGGCCCGTCCTTTCCTCTCGGAGCAACTTATTTCCAGGGTGGTTGAAGGGACTCGCCGGCACCGGGCCTGTGTGCCGGTCCTTCCGGTATCGGACACGCTCAAGGAGACTCGGAGCGAGCGGATTGTGCGAACAGTCGAGCGAGAGAGTCTGGCTCTGGTCCAGACTCCGCAGGGATTCGAAATCAATCTACTGAAGAGAGCTTTTCGGCAGGCCATTGAAGATAATTTTTACGGAACCGACGAATCGGTTCTGGTGGAGCGTCTCAATGAAGTTGTGCATGTCGTGCCGGGAGAGCGAGCCAACATCAAAGTAACCTGGCAGGAAGACCTCTCTGAGACTCAGCCATGAACAGAGGAATGCGGATCGGCACAGGCTTTGACTTTCACCCTTTTCAAGAAGGCCGGAATCTGGTCCTTGGAGGAGTGGGAATCCCCCACCCTCGTGGATTGAAGGGCCACTCTGATGCCGATGCTCTCTCCCACGCGGTGGCCGATGCTTTGCTGGGTGCCGCCGCTCTGAAGGATATCGGCAGCTATTTTCCGGATACTGACCCTCGTTACCGTGCCATGTCCAGCCTCCTGATTTTGGAGAAGGTCTATCGACTCATACGAGGCAAGGGCTTTGCTATTGTGAACATTGATGCAACTGTGATCGCCGAAGAGCCTCCCATTGCTCCACACGTTGAGGCGATCAAAGTCAACTTGGCCCGTACCCTGCACCTCCGGCCGGATGAGATAGGCATTAAGGCGACCACCATGGAAGGGTGCGGTCCGGTGGGTCGGCGCGAAGGCCTGGCTGTTCAGGCGGTGGTACTGCTGATCAAAGAAGAGTGACCGACTTCCTATGACAGAACTGTCCAAGATTTTCTCGGTGGCTCAGGAGCTGGCCCTGGAGGCGGGACGCTTCCTGCTCTCTCGCTTTCGCTCGGATCTTGAAATTTCCAAGAAGGGTCGGATCGATCTGGTGACGGAAATGGATCTGAGAGCAGAGGAGATCATCGTCAGCCGAATTCGCCGAGAGTTCCCCGATCACGGGATTCTTGCCGAGGAAGAGGGAAGCCAGGTGGGGAACAGTTCTTACAAATGGGTAGTGGATCCGCTGGACGGCACGACCAACTATGCTCACGGTTATCGATTTTTTTGTGTCTCGATCGCTGTGGAATATGAAAATCAGCCGGTTCTGGGAGTGGTCTATGACCCGGTAACGGAAGAGCTGTTCTCAGCTCGGCGAGGTGAGGGTGCCTTCTTGAACGAGCGGAGAATAAGTGTTTCCGGCCAGGACTGTCTGATAGATAGTCTGCTGTGTACCGGATTCTCGTACGATGATCAGAAGATTCGAGAGAATCTTGAGCTGTTCAATCGCATCATTCTCCATACCCAAGCGGTTCGACGGGATGGTTCAGCAGCTCTGGATCTCTGTTATGTAGCCTGCGGTCGTTTTGAGGGTTTCTGGGAGTTGAGTCTGCACCCCTGGGATGTGGCGGCGGGAACCTTGATCGTGGCCGAAGCCGGAGGGCTCGTGACGGGTTTTGATGGAGCCTCCTGCACCATCTATGATCAGCAGATCATGGCTACCAATGGCAGGATTCATCCGGATTTGATCAAACTTCTCACTGTCTAAAGCCCGGATTATGCATAATCCGGGCTAGAAGCCTGTCAGATCGGGACGGTAGAATCGATAAAATGCAGATTGCTATCGGCAGCACCCGGGAGCCCAAAGTTGAAGCGATGAAAGAGGCGTGGCAGGTCTTTGGAGCCAAGATTTTGGAAGATTCCCAGGATGAGGCTCGATTCCTCTCCTACGATGTTCCCAATGGGGCACCGTCCATGCCTATGACTGTCAGCGATCTGATGAAGGGTTCGCAAGGGCGTGTCGAAAATCTGATCCTACAGTTAAAAAGAGAGAAGGCAGAGGTCGATTTCTATGTAGGCCTTGAAGGGGGGTTCAATGTGGTGAACTCTCAGGGTCCCCGACGCCAGGTGTTTCTGGAAAACTGGGCCTATGTTTCAGACGGCTACCAGGGCTTCTTTGGTCACAGTGGAGGCGTGTCCGTGCCTTCCCGGATTGCCGATCCGGTTATCGATCGAGGAATAGAATTGGGGATCATAATCGACCGCTTCGGTGAGCAGACCAATGTGCGCAGTAAACAGGGAACCTGGGGAGTCTTGACCCGAGACATCCTCACCCGCAAACATTCTTTCGTGATCGCCCTGATCGCCGCCTTTGCCCCCTTCTATAACAGCGACGCCTACCAGTAAAACCTGACCGCCTGACCGCTAATTATTGTCGATTGACGATTGACGAGTGTCGAGTGAGAAGAAGATACCTAACTGATCTGTGTCAACCTGTGTTTCGTGCCCCGGGGGGACAGCTAACAACCTCAGAATCCGTGTCAATCTGTGTTCGTTAATCCGTGTTTCCTGAATCAGTGTCCATCAGTGTCTGGAGGATGGTTCGGGCCAGTTTCTCACCGACGAACGGTATGAGCTCCTCCACGCTGGCCCTGCGAATTCGGGCCAGGCTGCCAAAGTTGCGCAAGAGCCGCTTTTTCCGCTTCTCACCGATTCCCGGGATTTGTTCCAACTCGGAGTGAAAATCACGAATCGAGCGGCGTTTTCTGTGGTAGGTGAGAGCGAAGCGGTGAGCCTCATCCCGAATTTCCTGCATCAGATGCAGGACGGGTGAGTTGCGCGGCAGAATGACGGGGTCCTCCCGGCCTTGAACGTAGATCCACTCCTCACGTTTGGCGATGCTGGCCAGGGGAATATCCTCGATCCCCAGCTTGGACAGGGCCTGGTACGCCGAATGCAGCTGACCTTTCCCGCCATCAATAAGAATCAAGTCGGGGAGGGAAGTCTGTTCGGTCAGTTTTCGATCGTAGCGTCGGTAGACGGCTTCGTAGATGGATTGGTAGTCATCGGATCCGTCCACAGTCTTGATCTTGAGTTTCCTGTACTGACTCCTATTCATTAGTCCATCTTCGCAGATCACCACTGAAGCTACACTTTCCCTGCCCTGAATGTTGGACACATCAAAGGCCTCAATGTGGTTGGGAATTTCCGGCAGATCGAACTCAGTCTTGAGTCGTTCCAGGAGTTTATCTTTCTCAGATTTAAGAATCTTGAAGCGGGTCTCAAAAGCGATCTTGGCATTACGTTCCACCAGCAATAACAGTTCGTGCTTCGTCCCTCGACGGGGAATCATGATTCTCACCTTAGGTTTCTTGCCGTTTCCCGGGCGTCGCTCCCTGAGCCATTGGCTGATCAGTTCCTGGTCTTCGATCTCGACCGGAAGATGAATCTGGTGTGGGATAAAGGCGGTGTTGACGTAATATTGCTGCAGTGCATCTCTCAGGAATTGGGCAGGCTGGAAAAAGTCCAGATCTTCCCAGAAAAACTCACGCTTTCCTACGATTCGTCCCCTTCGAAGAGTAAACAGTTGAAGTGCCAGTCGGCTGCTCTCTCGATAGTAGGCAAAGACGTCTACATCTTCTTTTCCACCTTGGATAGCCTTCTGTTTTTCAGTAAGGTCCCGGACCATTTGAATCCGGTCCCTGTAAAAGGCGGCCGCCTCATACCTCTGGATGTCGGCGGCGCGGTCCATTTTTCGCTGTAGGCTATCGATCAGTTCTTGGTTCTTCCCCTCCAGAAACAGCACTACGTCCTTTACTGACCGGTCATATTCCTGTTTTGTGCACAAGCCTCGAACGCAGGGGCCTAGACAACGTTTCATGAAGTATTCCAGGCAAGGGCGTTCCAGGTTGCCGTCAATCTCGATGTCGCAGGTACGCAGCAGAAAGTGGCGGTTGATGATCTTGATCGTATTGCGTGCCAGGGAGGCCGGAAGAAACGGCCCGAAGTAGAGAGCTCCGTCCTGCAAGATCCTTCGAGTCAGCAGGACTCTGGGATAGGGTTCATTCACTGTGAGTTTGACGTGTAGAAATGCCTTGTCGTCTTTCAAGTGGACATTGAATTTGGGTTTGTGTGTCTTGACCAGATTGCTTTCCAGAAAGAGAGCTTCCAGTTCGTTGTCGGTGACGATGTAATCCAGGTCGTGGATGAATTTCTTCAGTATCTCGGTCTTATGATTGTGACTGCGGCTGGACTGGAAGTAGGAGCGCACACGGTGCTTGAGATTCTTGGCCTTGCCAATATAGATTGTGACTTGATCGAGATCCTTGAAAAGGTAGACCCCCGGCTTTTCCGGCAGGGCCTGAAGTTTTTCTTCGAGCACAGTTCAATTATAACTCGTCCCTTTCTCAACTCAGTTTCTCCCAGTCCCAATTTTCACCATTTCCGCTAGAGATCACAGCATAAAGTTGTGTTAAAGTTGATCTGTTAGCCATGAATCTTCCCAACGCACTGACTCTGACTCGAATATTTCTCGTCCCTCTGCTGGTCGTGATTCTGCTGACCGGACGGTTTGCGGAGAGAGAGTTGTGGGGGTTCGTTGTCTTCGCCATCGCGGCCCTGACTGACTATCTTGACGGTTATCTGGCGCGCAAACGTCATCAGGTGACGACACTGGGCAAACTGCTGGACCCGATTGCCGATAAATTGCTCATATCGGCGGCCTTTGTATCGCTGGTTGAGCTGAAGATTGCTCCTGCCTGGATGGTGGTCGTCGTCATCGGCCGGGAATTCGCGGTCACCGGACTGCGCAGCATTGCTTCGTCGCAGGGCTTCACCGTCGATGCTTCCAAGCTTGGAAAGTCGAAAATGGCCAGCCAGGTGTTTTGTATCGGTTTTTTGATTGTGGGTACACGGTTCCCAGAGACTGTCTTAAAACAGGTAGGTGTTGTTCTTCTCTGGGTAGTCGTGGTGCTGGCCATCCTTTCCATGATTCAGTACTTTCGAAGGTTCTGGGGTCAGATCGACGAGAGTTTCAAGTCCCGGGAGCGCCGTGACCGTCGCCGACCCATTCGAATCCTGCGAAGGCATCGACAGAATTCGAGTGTGTTCATCAACGAGGGCAGAGCGTCGTAGCCCAAGTCTCAGCTTAATGGTGAATCTTTGTCTGACTTTGGCAGAGCGCTCAATGGCGACTCTGGTTGAGAAGATTGCCCAACACGATGGCCAGGTGCCCTATCTGGAAGTCCGTTTGGACTATCTTTCCGAACCCGCAGTGCCTGCCCTTCCCACCCGCCAAGGAACTGAGTTTATTGCCACTTGCCGGCCCAAGAGGGAAGGGGGCCGTTACGGCGGGTCAGAGAAAGACCGCCTGGACCTGTTAGGCAGGGCGGCTCACTGCGGATTTACCTGGCTGGATCTGGAACATGATGTGCGGGAGGTTCCTGATGTTCCTTCAGCGACGCGAATAATACGTTCCTACCACTGCTTTGATGGCTTCTGCCCGAATTTGAGTGCCCGCTTTCAGAGCTTGGCACAGACGGGTGGAGATGCCGTCAAGATGGCTGTCTCGGTGACTCGGACTCGGGAGTTGGGAGTATTGCTTGAATGGATGGAATCTCTTTCTTCGGCAATCCCGTTTGTGGTCTTGGGCATGGGAGACTGGGGGCAGCCTTCTCGTTTTCTAGGGGGATTTCTGGGCAATTTGTGGACCTATGTTGCAGAAACAGAGGACAGCAGCGTGGCTCCCGGACAGTTCACCTTGCAGCAGGCCCAGGAATGGTACAGACTGTCGAGCTGGGATCGCCCCCCTGACATCTATGGTGTTCTTGGGAATCCGGTGAGACACTCGCTCTCGCCGCTGATCCACAACACACTTTTTCGGCATTACAAACTAGACAAAATTTACCTGCCGCTGGCCTTGGACCAGGTCGATCCCTGGTTCGGATATGTTGACCAGAGCCGCCTTTCCTTTCAAGGGTTCAGCGTCACCCTCCCCTTTAAGACGGACGTGCTCGAATTTGTGGAAACAAAGAAATCTCCCGTTGGTGCGTTAAATACCTTGGTGAAGAGGGAATCCAACTGGGAGGGTCTCAATACGGATTACCATGGATTTCTTTACCCGCTCAAGTCCAACTTCTCCTTGCGAGACAAGAGAGCTGTGGTGTTGGGAAATGGAGGGGTGGCACACACTGTAGTCAAAGCTCTTCAGGACGAGGGAGTCGAAGTGACCATTGTCGGGCGTAATCCCAAGAAAGTGGCTCTTTTTGCCAAGCAGTACAATTGTCGGCAGGCACTCTTCTCCGATCTTCCAATCTGTGCCGATCTTTGTGTGAACACGACTCCGGTCGGTCAATATCCCGAAGTGGACGAATCCCCGTTGCGGGAGGATCAGCTGGAATTTGAACTGGTCTACGATTTGATTTATCGTCCCCGGCGAACCCGTTTGCTGGAGCTGGCGGGACGCAAGGGACTGCGAACCATTTCAGGAATGGAGATGTTCGTTGAACAGGCGGCCCTTCAGTTTGTGGCCTGGACGGGCAACGATCCCGACAGAAATATGATCGAGGAGATCATCTTTGAAGCCATCGGTTCTGAAGAATAGAGAACTTGTAACGTGATTCACCCATTTACCGTCCGGGTTCCAGCCAGCACAAGCAACTTGGGATCCGGTTTTGACACCGTTTCGGCAGCACTGGGTCTTTATCTGAAGATCCGAGTGGAGCCGATCGAAGGGAGCCGGATCGAGTGGGTCAAGGGACAGCAGCCTGGCTCGATCTTCCCGGCCGAGAACAATCTGGTCGAGAAGGCGCTGGAAGCGACTTTTGGACTATTCGGGACTCAGCCAACGGGCCTGAGAATCAGCATGGACAACCCCATTCCCCTGCAGCGAGGACTGGGCAGCAGTGGAGCAGCCATTATCGCCGGTATCAAAATCGCCGAAATGGTTTGTGAGAAGCCGCTAGAGCCGGAAACGGTCTTTGAGTTGGCCTATCCTCTCGAGGGACACCCGGACAATCTGGCAGCCAGCCTGCTGGGAGGGTGGGTGTTGTCCAGAGTCAGCGAGGGCAAGATGTATGCCGAAAGACTTCCCTCTTCCCTTTCCTGCCGCTTCGTCCTGTCCATTCCTGAGTCGACCGTCTCCACTCGTGAGGCCCGCGATATTTTGCCGGAGAGCTACCCTCTTTCAGATGTGACCTACAATCTGCAACGATGCGCCCTGCTGGTACATGCCCTGCACAGCGGCGCGGAAGAGATGCTGCGGGAGGCCACTTCTGATCACTTACACCAGCCTTATCGAGCGCGCCTGGTTCCGGGAATGGAGCAACTTCTTAACTGGGAAGGACTGAGCCGAAGTCTGTCGCGATCGGTCTTGGCCGTCTCAATCAGCGGCTCCGGCTCAGCAGCGGTGGCCCTGGCCCAGGATCACTGGCAGGAGATTGGAGAGTGGATGGTCAAGGCCTTCTCTGACCAGGGTACCAGGGCCAGTTACCAGATTCTGAATCTCGACAGTGAGGGTGCCAGAGTCCTTAATCCGGATTATTCATAGGTTCTGGTCACGAAGTGGTGAAAGCGCCGCGCTGACAAGGCGTGCAACGAAGGGCACCGCAGGCGTACTCGTGCAGTACGCCGAGGAGCCCAAGGCAGCACAACACAGTCAGCGCGGATGATTGCGGCACTGCAGTAGAGAATTTAT